>CAYGYF010000095.1:0-6044 GCA_964354065.1 uncultured Dehalococcoidia bacterium
CGGCCAAGTGCGGCCGCCCAAGGACAGCGAGAAGTACTGCGGCCTCCTGGGCGTCGGGGCGGTCAACAGCGTCGACCCCGAGGTGGCCCAGGCCCGCCCCCACTTCGGCTCCCTCACCCCCATCTTCCCCAACCAAATGATCAATCTGGAGACCAAGTCAGCCTCCCTGGCGGCCCGCCTGGTCAACCTCGTCGCCCCCCTCGGTCGCGGCCAGCGTGGCCTCATCGTCTCGCCCCCCAAGGCCGGCAAGACGATGCTCCTCAAGAGCATCGCTGCGGCGGCCGTCACCAACTACGAAGACATCCACCTCATGGTCCTCCTCATCGGTGAGCGGCCGGAGGAGGTCACCGATTGGCGCCGCTCGGTGCTCGAGGCCGAGGTCATCGCCGCCACCTTCGACGATCCCGTCGAGGACCAGACCCGCGTTGCCGAGATGGGCCTCGAGCGGGCCAAGCGCCTGGTGGAGTGCGGCAAGCACGTCGTTGTCCTCCTCGACGGCATCACCCGCCTCACCCGCGCCTACAACCTCGCCCTCCCTCCCAGCGGACGCACCCTCTCCGGCGGTATCGACCCTGTCGCCCTCCACCCTCCCAAGCGCTTCTTCGGGGCGGCTCGCAATATGGAGGAGGGCGGCAGCCTCACGATGCTTGCCACCTGCCTCGTCGACACCGGTAGCCGCATGGACGAGGTGATCTACGAGGAGTTCAAGGGCACAGGCAACATGGAGCTGCACCTCGATCGCCGTCTCGCCGAGAAGCGCATCTTCCCGGCCATCGACGTTCAGCGCAGCAGCACCCGCCGCGATGACCTCCTCTTCGACGCCGAGACCGGCAAGCAGGTTCTCCTCCTGAGGCGCATGCTCTCTCTGGTTGGTGCCCAGGCCGGCGGCTCCACCGAGGCCACGGAGCTCATCCTCGATCGCCTGAGTAAGACCAAGACCAACGCCGAGTTTCTGGCCACCCTCAAGGACGCCATGTAGCATCCGCCCGGGCCTGTTCCCCGCGGCGCCTCGTTCGACCCCAGCCCAAGCGCCCCCCTTGCTCCATCCCTCGGCGCCTCCCGTAAACTCCTGCCCGCCCCCGGAGGGAGGGAATTCCTGGCGCCTGCCTGCCGGTAGGCAGGTAGGTATGAAACTTGACTTGGGGGTTGACACATCGTGTATAATGTCAAAAACCTTAAGGTGCCTTGGCATTGCCCCTGCTTGTAGGGGCGGGGCTGGCCCCCGCCCGTAGAGGCAAGGAAGAAGGTGCGGAGGTGGTGGCGAGTCGCTAAGGGGCCTTTAGCGGCGGAGGTTCGTTATTAGACATAAGCTTACCCCCCGTCGGCGGGGTGTTCCCAGCGCGACGGGCCGAAGCGACGAGCGCAACACCGCGGCTCAATCTCACCCAATACGCAGCCACCGAAGGTACTACCTACACGCGGTAGTACTGGCTACTATTATCATCGCCACTCTCCTGGCAGCTTTCCCAGGCTCCCGCTCCATCATCCAGGGCAACCTCGCCTCCCAGCAGCCGGAGCCGGCTTCTCCCGTCCAACAGGCCAGCACCAGATCCTTCCGCGAGGGCTACCTGCGCGCTGTCCCCATGATCACCACCGAGACGGGTTTTCGTACCCCCGATGCCCTGACGGCCGAGCTGGCGCCACCGAACCCCCTGGTCGAAGAGCCCGCCAAACCGGCTCAACCCGTCCAGTCCACGGAACCCGCCCCCCAACCAGCTCCCGAGCCGGAGCCCGCCTTCCGCACCCATATCGTTCAGCAAGGCGATACCGTGGCCGCCATCGCCCGCCGCTATGGCCTGGACATGGATTCCATCCTCTGGAACAACCCTGACGTCAAGAACGACCCCGATATGCTGGTGCTGGGCCAGGAGTTGATCATCCCCGCTCGCGACGGCATCCTCTACACCATGAAGCTGGGCGATACTCTTCTGGACGTTGCCGATCTCTATCAGGTGGAGCCCCAGAACGTCATCGGCGTTTCCGCCAACGCGATCAGCGACCCCAACAGCATTCGGGAGGGGGCCGTTCTGCTCCTGCCCGGCGCTCAGCCCCCACCGCCGCCCTCGCCAGCCACCACCCCCCAGCCCGTCTTCGCCGCCTCTGCCCCCGACGACGTTCCCAGCGGCGACGCGGATTTCGCAGCTCCCCCGCCGGGCGTCACCCTGGTCAGCGGCTTCATCTGGCCAGCGACGGGCCCCATCACCGAGTACTTCGGTGCCCCCAGAGGCGGCGGCACCTACCACAGTGGCTTGGACATCGGCCTCTACAACGGCTACGGCTCCGACATCGTGGCGGCGGCTCCCGGCCAGGTCGTCCTCGCCGCCTACGATAGCTACGGATTGGGCTACCACGTGGTCGTCCGCCACGACAACGGCTACGAAACCGGCTACGCTCACCTCTCCGATATCTACGTCGAGCAGGGGCAGTGGGTCAGCCAGGGCGAGGCTGTCGGAGCCGCCGGCTGCACCGGCTACTGCACCGGCACCCACCTCCACTTCGAGGTGAAGCAGGGCGGGGCCTACCTCGACCCCCTGGACTATCTCCCCTAGAAACCCGCCTGCCCGTCCGGAGGCGGGTGCCTGGCCGCGGCCCCGATAGAAGCTGCGGGTTTCTCCGCCAGAGGTCAACCGGACTAGCGCAGACCCTCCCCCTTCCGTATAATAGCCCCCATGAGAAAGCTTCCCCTCCTGGCCGTCGCTCTTCTCTTCGTCCTCGTCACGTCCGTTCCAGACAGCGCCCATGCCGCTGAGGGCAAGAATTCGCCCCTGTACCTGGCCCTGGGCAATTCCCTGGCGGCCGGTGTCGGCGCCTCCAAGCCTGTCCAGACAGGCTACGTCAATCTGGTGTTCGAGTACCTTCAGGATACTGCCCCCTACGCCGATACAGGCATCACAATCCTCAACCTCGGTGTGCCGGGGGAGACCTCCGCCTCCCTGTTGGCGACGGGCGCGCAGCTTGAGAAGGCCCTGCAAGAGATCGACAGCCGCCGCAGCGATCAGATCCAGGGCAACGAGGTCCAGGTTATCACCATCGACATTGGCGGCAACGATGTGCTGGGCCTCGCCCAGGGCGGCACCCCCTGCCGCATCGACCCCTCGGGCGCCGTCTGCCAGCAGATCGTTGCCTCCACCCTCACCGACTTCAGCACTAACTTCGCCCGCACCCTCACCGACCTGCGCCGCTCCGCCGGCCCCGATGCCCTCATCGTGGCCCTAACCCTCTACAACCCTTATTCGGGGACTGGCGGCGACCTGGATGCGCCCGGCGACCTGGTGGTTCAGCAGCTCAACACCACCGTCCAGAGCATGGCCAGCAGGGCTGACGTCGACGCCAAGGTAGCCGACATCTTTCCCGCCCTCCAGGGCAAGGCGCCTTCCCTCACCCACATCGGCGAGACCCCTTCCGACATCCACCCCAACGACGACGGCTATCGCCTGATGGCCGACGCCGTCATCGCCGTCCTCGCCTCCACCGTCGCCCCAGCCACTGCCACCGTCGCCCCGGCCACCGCACCCGTGGACTTGGGCGGTGGGGGCCTCCTTGGCAGCCACGATTCACCAGCTCTGTACCTGGGCCTGCTTTCGGCGGGCGCCATCGTCGCACTCAGCGCCGTCTTCCTGGTCTGGCCGCGCCGCTCCAGCTAGAGCGGCCTTCCAGCCCGGGGTGGGCCGGGCTGAAAGCCCCGGGCTACCGCTTGTAGTCCAGGACCATCACCTGGGTCTCGTGAGGCAGGTTGCTGGCGGTCAGGGAGAGCTTGGCCGCCGCTTCGGCACTGCTCAGGCCCATCTCCTTGAGGAAACGCTGTAAAGGCTCCAGGTCGGCCGTCGAGTGGGCCGTCTGGTAGTGCATCGGGATCACCACCCGCGGCTCCAACAGGCTCACCACCTCGGCCGCCGCCGCCGCGTCGATGGTGCTCTTACCCCCCACCGGCGTCAACAGCACGTCCACCCCGCTCATCTCCTCCACCTGCTCCAGCGTGGGCAGGTGCCCCAGGTCGCCCAGGTGACACAGGCGGACATCGTCCATCTCGATCACGTAGGCCGTATTCTTGCCCCGTTCGTTGCCCCTGCTGCTATCGTGGAAGGTGGCGATGCCAGCGATGAACACCCCCCCTATCTCGTACTCGCCGGGGGCAGTGATGAACATCGGCGTGCCCCCTACCGCCTTCCGATAGCTGTGGCCGGGATGCTCGTGGCTTATGGTGACGATGTCGGCTGTGGGCTTGCCGATGGAATAGCCGCTGGCAGGGGGACAGGGATCAGTGAGGACGACAGCCTCGCGGCTGCGCAGGCGGAAGCAGGAATGGCCGAGCCAGGTGATCTCCATTGGGTTGGTAGCCTGGCGCCAGCCAGGCGCTATCAGCCCTCCTTATCGACGGCGGAGAAGGGCGCTATTCGGGCGGTGGTGATCCGCCTTCCTCTTCCTCCTCCCCAGCGCGCCGTCGCCACCACATGAGGGCCGCCAGGGCTGCTCCCACGCCAGCGATCAGAACTAGCAGGCGCTTCTTTCCGCCCCGCTTCTCCTGGCCTTCAGCGCTCTCTTCTTCTGCCATCGTGGTCAGCTCCTTCCCATTCGCGAGACATATAAGGGGCCGACCTGCCTGCTGGCCGGCAGGTGGACTATAGCAGCGGCCACCGATGGGTGTCAAGAGGATGGAACCTCCACTTCCTTGACCGGCGCATTATGGCTAACCTATACTGGCCCTGCCCCGATAGGCAGGGTCTCTTCCTGGCGAAGGGTACATCCTGAGCTTGTCGAAGGGTTAGGCATGACTATCTCCTGGGACATCTCCGAGTTGGCTAATGGCTTGCGGGTGGTGACCACGCCGGTGCCCACCGCCCAGTCGGTGAGCGTGAACCTGTTCGTGGGCACGGGCTCGCGAGCGGAGGAGCGAGGCGTTCAGGGGCTGGCTCATTTCCTGGAGCACATGGTGTTCAAGGGAAGCGAGCGGCGGCCCAGCGCCATGGCCATTGCCGAGGCCATCGAGGGGGCGGGCGGCGTCCTCAACGCCTACACCACGAAGGAGGTCACCTGCTTCTGGAACCACCTCCCCTTCGAGAAGCTGGAGCTGGGGGTGGACGTGTTAGCGGACATGCTGCTGCATCCGCTGCTGGAGGCGGGGGAGATCGAGCGGGAGCGGTCGGTGGTGCAGCAGGAGATCCGGCGCAACCACGATCAGCCGGGGGTGTGGGTGGGCGAGCTGCTCGCCCAGGCCATCTACGGGGACCAGCCGCTGGGCTGGAGCACCGTGGGCAGCGAGGAGACAGTCGCCGCCATCCAGCGCCAGGATTTCCGGGACTACATGGACACCTGGTATGTGCCGGGGAACATTGTTGTGAGCGTGGCGGGCAACGTCAGCCATGCCGAGGTGGAGGCCCTGGCCCGCCGCCACTTCGACGGACGCCCGGCCAGGGCTTTCCCCTGCTTCCTTCCCCTCGATTCCAATCCCCCTACTCAGCGGGTGGCCACGGAGGGACGCCCGATAACTCAGGACAACGTGGCGATGGGTCTGCCCGCCTTCCCCAGGAAGGACCCCGACCGCTACGCCCTGATGGTGTTCAACAACCTTCTGGGGCGAGGCATGAGCTCCCGCCTGTTCAAGGAGGTGCGGGAGCGGCGCGGCCTGGCCTACTCGGTGGGATCGTCGGTCAGCCGCTTCTTCGACACGGGGCTGCTGCTGATCAGCGCCGGCGTGGCGCCGGAGAAGCTGAAGGAGGCGGTGAGGGTGATCCTGGACGAGCTGCGGCGGCTGGTGGAGGAGCGGGTGAGCGAGGAGGAGATGGCCAAGGTGTGGGACTACAGCGTGGGGAGCTTTCGCCTGGGCCTGGAGACAGCCATGGCCCTGGGGCAGCGGGCGGGCGAGTTGCTGCTGACCATGGACGAGATCGAGCCGATCGAGGCGGTGGTGGAGAAGCTGCGGGCCATCACCGCCGACGATATCCTGCGGGTGGCTGGCCGCATCGTGCGTATGGAGAAGGTGACGCTGGCAGTGGTGGGGCCGGAGGTGCAGGAAGAGGACCTTTCGGCCCTGCTGGAATCGTAGG
>CAYGYF010000096.1:0-5992 GCA_964354065.1 uncultured Dehalococcoidia bacterium
CCAGATCCATATCCGCGTCGTCCAGGATGATATTGGCCGACTTGCCGCCCAGCTCTAGCGTCACCCTTTTCACCGTATCGGACGCCATTCTCATGATCTCGCGCCCCACCTCGGTGCTGCCGGTAAAGGCTATCTTGTCCACATCCGGGTGGGTGCAGAGCGTCTTGCCCAGCGCCCCGCCTGGTCCGGGGATCACGTTGAACACCCCCCGGGGAATGCCCGCCGCCTTCGCCGCCTCCGCCAATATGACAGCCGTGAGGGGGGTATTCGAGGCCGGCTTTATGACGATGGTATTCCCCATGATGAGGGCCGGCGCGATCTTCCACATCGCCAGAGTGGTAGGGAGGTTCCAGGGGACTATTCCCACGCACACGCCGACCGGTTCCCGGCGCACGTAGTCGCGGCCGGGCGCGAACACATTCCCCGAGGCCAGTATCTCCTCCTCCATTGGGAATTGCCTAAGCGCGTAGGTGGACAGGTTGCGTATCAGCAGGCTGGCCCACATGACAATAGTCTTGGCGAATCCAACGATTTGGCCTGCATCCATGCATTCGGTCAAAACCATGCGCACGCCCTGCTGCGAGATCTGATCTGCAAAATCCTGGAGTTTCGCTATACGTGCGGCCATATCAAGACCGCTCCAGACTCCGCTGTCGAAGGCCCTACGAGCCGCCGCTATGGCCGCCTCTGCGTCAGCCGTTCCGGCCTGCGCAACCGTGGCAAAAGGAAGCCCGGTCCCCGGATCTATGGATTCGAAGGTCTTTCCGTCCGCGGCGTCGACAAACTCGCCATCTATAAACAGTTTGTACTGTTCCATTAAAATCCTCCTGTTGCTTTGTTAGCAAATTCTATTATGCCTGAAAGAACAGGAAAGATACATGGGGTATTTCGCCTTTCCCTCAATCACGATGCCGTCGTAGCCTGCCCTGAGCCTCCGCCGAAGGGGGTCTCTGGTGTACCTCATGGAAACGCGGGTTCTTGCAGCTAACCACTAGCCCAGGGGCGGGCGGCGGAGGTGCCAGTCGGTGGCCTGCTCGTAGGCGTGGGCGGTGCGCAGGACGGTCTCCTCGGCGAACGCCCGGCCGATGATCTGGAGCCCCACGGGCAGCCCCCGGCCGTCGAAGCCGCAGGGTAGGGAGATGGCGGGCTGTCCCGTCAGGTTGAAGGGGCAGGTGAAGCGGTGGAAGAAGGACTCGCGGCCGCTGGCGGACAGCTCATCCTCGATCCTGGTGGCGGTGAAGGCGGTGGTCGGCGTGACCAGCACGTCGATCTGGGTGTACAGGTGACCCATTTCGTCCGAGAGCTGGCGCTGGAAGTCGCGGCCCTTCAGGTAGTCGACGGCCCGCATCTCCAATCCTGCCTGGAGGCGGAGCCGCACCTGGTCGCTGAAGTCGTCAGGCCGCTCCTCCAGGTTCTGGCGGTGGAAGGCGGCGGCCTCCGGGGCAGCCACGGCCGGCCAGGCGGCGACGGCCTGCTGCAAGCTGGCAACCTCTACCCGCCGGAGGCGGGCGCCCAGGCGCTCTAGGGTGTTCAGGGCTTCTCCGAAGCTGGCCTCTACGTCCTTGTCCAGGTTGGAGAGCACATCTGGGCCGGGCACGCCGACTCGCAGCCCTTCCGCCGAAGGCGGACCGCTGAGGGCTGCCGTGTAGTCGGGCACGGGCAGGTTCTTGCTGGTGGGGTCGCGGGGGTCGGGGCCGGCGATGGCCTGGAGGACGAGGGCGGCATCCTGCACCGAGCGGGTCATGGGGCCGGCGTGGTCGAGGGAGTAGCTGAGAGGGATGAGGCCGTGCTTGCTGACGCGGCCGAAGGTGGGCTTGAGGCCGACGATGCCACAGAGGGAGGCGGGGATGCGGATGGAGCCGCCGGTGTCGGAGCCGAGAGAGCCGAGGCAGAGGGAAGCCGCGAGGGCGGCGCCAGAGCCGCCGCTGGAGCCGCCCGTGATGCGGTCGAGGGCCCACGGGTTGTGGGTCGGGCCGAAGTGGGACATAACGGTGGTGCCTCCGAAGGCCCACTCGTGCATGTTGAGCTTGCCCAGGAGCACTGCGCCCTGCTGCCGCAGGCGACGGACACAGGTGGCATCCTCCGTCGGAACGTAGTCGGCCAGGATCGTGGAGGCGGCGGTGGTGCGAACGCCCTTTGTCTCGTAGAGGTCCTTGAGGGCAAAGGGGATGCCGTCCAGGGGGCCCAGGCGCTGGCCGCGGGCCAGGCGTGCCTCTGCCTGCCCGGCCTCGGCCAGCGCTTGCTCCGGGAGGAGGGTGATGAAGGCGTTGAGCTTCGGGTCCAGGGCCTCGATGCGCTCCAGGCAGGCGCGGGTGAGTTCGAGGGGTGAGAGCTGGCCGGCGGCGAAGGCGCGAGCGGCCTCGCCGATGGTGAGCGAGGCGAGCTGGTCACCCTTCGACAGGCTCAGGGCAGGCTCCTTCATCTTCTGCTGACCTCCTGGTGGGCAAGCGACTGGCCGTTCGGCAGGCTCACGGCAGGCCGAGCGGTATCTCCATATATCCCTGCTTTGGTGGTATTGTCAACCTGGCCCCGTGCTGTACACTGGGGGAAAGGCGGCCCCTTCGGCACGCCTGCCTGCCGGCAGGCAGGCTCAGGACAGGCCCCTTCGGCACGCTCAGGGCAAGCTTGCTAGTGGTGGAGTTCGGCAGCGTCAGCAGCATCGAGGCCGAGGCCATAGGCGTCCCCGGCCAGCGAACTTTCCGCCTGCGCCTGCGCAGCGGCGAGCGGACGGCGTCTCTGTGGCTGGAGAAGGAGCAGCTCCAGGCGCTGGCCCTGGCTCTGATGCGGCTGCTGGTGCGACTGGGCAGGACGGAAGAGTTCCTTTCGGCCCTTCGACAAGCTCAGGGCTCAGAGCCTGCCCTGAGCGAAGCGAAGGGGCAGGATCCTTTCCCTGAGCAACCTTCGCTGGATATCAAGGTCGGCCGTCTGGGCCTGGGCTACGATCAGGCGAGGGAGAGTGTGGTCCTATTGGCCTACGATATCGAAGAGGAGGCGGAGGAAGCAGAGGCGGCCCTGGCCTGTCAGGCCAGCCTCCAGCAGTGCCACGACCTGATAGCGATGATCGAAGCGGTGGTGGCGGCGGGCCGCCCCCTATGCCGGCTGTGTCTGTGTCCTATCGACCCGGAGGGTCACGTCTGCGCCCGCTCCAACGGCCATCGGCCGAAGCGAGACCTGCCCTGAGCCTGCCGAAGGGTAGGCTCGTCGCAGCCCGTCGCGCATCCGCGAAAATTCCCCCAAAATTAGGCGGTCAATCGTCTTGACAAGATAGCTCGTTTATGTTAACCTACGCGGCGTTCGAGGTTTGCTGACTATTCAGCGCGAGTGGCCTGGGGGACGTTCGCTGGCCCTGATGTGGGGAGACACGGGAGCAGGGCGCCGAGACTGTAGGCACTCCACGGGGATGATGGGTGGTGGGGAAAGGCGGGGAGCCTCCCAGGCGGGGGAGCTAGGGCAGTCGCAGGGCTTGTAGCCCTGGGGAGGTTTGCCATGGGCAGCAGTGTAGCGACGCGCCGCCTCGTCTGGTCGATATTCGGGTTCCTGTTAGTCCTAGGCGTTGCTCTCGGCACGAGCGGCGCCTGGACAAGCGATGTGGGGGCAGAGGACCCCCCCCAAGTCACCACCGACAAGATAGACTACGCCCCTATGGAGACCGCCGTCATTACGGGCAGCGGTTTCGAGCCCGGCGCCCTTCTGGACATCCCCGTCATCCGGCCTGATGGGACCATCGTCATCATCCAGGACGACGGCAGCGAAGTGGAGGGTTGGGGTACGGTCCAGGCCGATGGGTCCGGGGCCTTTGACGACTACAAGTACCGGCTCAACGGTCTGGAGGGCACCTATACTGTCGAGGTCTACCCCTCGCCGTGGGGCGGCCCGGATTCAGGGGAGGTGCCTCTGGCCACGGTCACCTTCACCGACTCGGCCAACTTCCGATTGGCCCAGTGGTCGGACGTCAACAGCAATTGGTGGTTCGGCAACCTCAATCCCACGAATTCCGCCTATCACGAGGGGGAATCCGTCCCCTTCATGCTGAAGATCGAAACTGCGGTTGTTGGCACCACCTATGACATTGGCATTCGCTACAATTGCGATGTGGGCGGCAAGAACGCCTACGACTTCCTGACGCGCTACGACCGCGACCGCGGCACCGCGCCCGCTCTAGACCCGCAGGGTCCCGGCAACGCCACCCCCGCCGCTACGGCGGCCATCAACGATGACCCCAGCATCACCTACGACAACGGGGAGAGCGACCGCAACTGGAAGCTATGGGGAGCGACCTTTAACAGCACGCCCTCGGGACCGACCCCGTCTACCGACTGTCCGGTCGGCGGGGAAAAGACGTACAACGTGAGCATCCAGGCCAGCGCGACCACCGTGTACATGCTGTGGGGCGGGCACCTGGCTTCGGCGGTGGACTGGGGTGCGGGCCTGGGAGCGAGCAGCATCGGCAGTGCGTCCTTCTACCAGGGCCTCAGCAGCAGCAGTTGTCCTGTGCCCAACACTTGCTCCGTCGACCGCAGAATCCAGGGCTCGGCGATTGGCCCGGCTACGCCCCAGACGGCGGACCTGAAGATCGTCAGCATGTCCGTGAACAGCCCGCCATCCTCTATCCCCATGAGCCAGGACGTGCAGATCCACGTGATGAAGGTGGTCCACAACAACGGCCCCTATGCGCCCGTGAACGCCCGAACGACCAAGATCGCCACGGCGCCGCCCGGCTGCACCGTGTCTCCGCCCAGCCACGTGGAGGTGATCGCCGGCATGCCGGAGAGCGTGGACCTTACGCTGGACGAGCCATTCGTCATTCACTGCTACGAGCCGAGCTCCCACACCTTCTCCTTCGACAACGTCATCGAGGTCGCCACCCCCAACGTTACCGACCCCGTGTCGGGCAACAACACCAAGCACACCGAGTTGACGGTGACCTCCCTGACCACGGCGGACGTGAAGCATGTTAGCTGGGCGCCGGTGAGCCCGCCAGCGACGATGGCGGTGAGCCAGAACGTGGACGTGACCTTCCGCAAGATCATCCACAACAACGGCCCCTGGGGCCCGGTGGACGTCTGGAACGATGGCTTCGTCTTCGTTTTCGGCTGCACGGCGGTTCCCCTAAGTGTGCCGCCGCTCATCACAGGCGTGCCGGTAAGCGTGGACGTTTCGTTCGACGAGGTGTGGACTCTCCACTGCACCGAGTCCGGCACCAAGTCCTTCGCCTTCCGCAACTTGATCGGCCCCGCCACGCCGCACGTCTCCGACCCCGACTTGGGGAACCCCGGCTGCGACCCGGCCGACCATATAACGTGGGTTCTGTGCGGCAACAACTTTGCCCCCCACGAGCTGCGGGTTGAGGTCCTTGGTAATGCCGACGTCAAGAAGGTGAGCCTGGAGGTTCTCAGCCCGCCCACGAACATCGACGTGAGCCAGGACGTGCCCATCACTGTGCGGGGGGTGCTACACAACAACGGCCCCGTTGCACCGGTGGACGTGTCGGACACCCTGACGGCCGTGGCGCCGCCTGGATGCACCGTCAACCCGCCCGTGTCGGTTGCGGCCAGGACGTTGCCGGTGAGCGTGGACGTGACCGTAGACACAGCTCTCACCATTCACTGCTCCGAGCCCAGCACTCACACCTTCAACTTCGCCAACTCGGTCGTTATCACCACACCGGGTATCCCGGAGAAGGACCCGACCAACAACAGCAAGTCCACCCAGCTCACGGTGAACGTGTGGGCCAAGGCGGACGTGAAGATCGCCAGCCAGTCGATCGTCAGCCCGCCCGCGGACATCGACGTCAGCCAGAACGTGCCGATCACCGTGCACAAGGTGCTGCGCAACGACGGGCCGTACACTGGTGCGGTGACCTCGACGCTGACGAGCGCGGCGAGCGCGCCTGCGGACTGTACGGTCAGCGCGCCCCCTGCCCCGCAGCAGGTGAACCTGCCGTACAGCACGGACGTGACGGTGGACGAGAACTACACCATCCACTGCACCA
>CAYGYF010000097.1:0-5912 GCA_964354065.1 uncultured Dehalococcoidia bacterium
GTGGACAATGACAGACTATCTCGGCCCGCTTTCCATCGGCTCATCGGGAACCTACATCCTGACAAGGTGGGACAGCGGGTCGACGGGCACCTCGACGATCACCGTGGAGGTGATTGTGCGCTCCACGACGGCCGACCTTCTGGCCGTCGCGCTCGAGGCGCTCGTCGCTCAGCTTTACAGCGGCGGCACCTGGGTCCACTACCAGCCGGGCGTCACGAACCCGGTGGTCTACAACGTCGCCGGCATCACCGACTTCAAGCAGGACGCCCTCGTCTCCTGGCCGGTCTTCTGGCAACGTGTCTCGTTCACGTTCGTTGGGACTCCCAGGCCATCCGGGGCGCTCACCACCGTCTATACAGCCACATCGGTGCTGACTCCAGCATCTAAGTCTCTGAGCACCCTTCTCGGTACTCATCCGACGGGTCTTGACGTGACCGTCCACGACACCAGCGGCAACAACATGCACTCGGTCTGGTGCGCGCTCGCTCCCACGGTGCTGACGGACGCCAAGTGGCGTGTCTACGCCAGTGCCTTGACTTGGACCGGCATGGCGGGGACGGGCGGCGCTGATACGGCCATGTGGAACAACGACTCGAAGTATCTGACCTCGACGACTGCTGCGACCGCGCCACTCGACACCTCGACGTACCCGGCCGGTAAGTATCGTCTGCTCGCCCGCGTGAAGCAGGCCGCTGGCGTCGGTTACGTGAGAGACAGCCAGAACGATACGTGGGTAGCTGTCACGCGCACCACACCACACCTCGTGGTGGTGGGTGACCTTGACCTACCTGTAGCTGACACCGTTCCGGGCACGGCTGCCAACCTGACTCTGGGCGCGAAGAGCGACGGCACCAATCGCCTCGACTTGAACGCCTTCGTGCTCATGCCGCTCGACTGGGGCTACTGGGCTTGGCACCCCGACAGCGATACGACCGAGCTTCACCAGATTGACGTGGGTCCGACCGGCACGTACATGGACAGTGCCTGCGACACGACGTACTTTCAGGGCGGCACGCTGGTAGCTCGCATTCTGGCTGCGCACGTCGGAACGCTCGTGGCTACTCCGCAGCCAACGGGCAGTTCGTGGCCGACGGACTGGACTTCTGAAAATGCCACCGCCGATACGAACCGCTTCAAGATGGTCGGCACGAGTCGAGGTGCATACTACGCGACTACGGTCGCAGCCACGCCGCTGGTCGTGCCCGGTGCCTGGTACGAACTGTCGTTCACCCGTGACGTAGACTCTTGGGTAAGTGGTTCTGCCAAGGCGATCATATGGTGGAGGGACGTTGACGGGAACACCGTGCGCTCCGACACGCTCTCGACGGCCAGCGCCAATGACGCCTCGCCGACAGCGGTCACCGTCTACGCCAAGGCTCCGGCTCATGCGGCGCGGGCGAGCGTGCGCTTCGAGACAACCTCAGGTGCAGATCTCACCGTCTACTTCTCCGCTGCTGTCCTGCGCCGTTGCCCGCTCAACCTCATCGTCGTCGTGGAGGACGCGGCTGGAGCCTTGAGCAGCAACACTCATGCAGTGGCGCTCACGGTCAGACACACCGCGAAGTATGAGATAGCGAGGTAAGCATGGCACGTAACGCACAATGGGTGTCCTTCATCAGCCTGCTCGACATCGACGGTCAGCGCACCGACCAACTCGGTGAGTCGGCGCGCAACCTCAAGGCGAAGATGGCCGAGTACATGAAGCTGCGCTTCAACACCGAGGAAGTCGGCGCGCTGGTCGATATCGTGAACGACCAGGGGGTCATCGACGCAGTGGTCCTCAGCTTGGGACATCAGACGACCGATGCCGAAGCCATCATGTCCTCAGTCGTGGCGGTAATCACCGCTCCATGAGCACCTTCGGCAACACCGATACGGCTACGTCCAGCGACAACAACTGGTCGGACTACAAAGTCGGGTTCCTGTTCACGCTTTCTGCGTCTGGAGATGTTTCCAAACTCACGGCGTGGATTGGGAATCAGATGACTGGTCACGCCGTTTGTCACGTCAAGGCACTCATCTATGGCGGCGTCGATGACTCGCTTCTTGCTACAGGCACAGAGGTGACTATTGCCGATAATCAGGCGCAGGGGTGGATTGACCTGCCGTTTGCTTCGCCCGTATCACTTACTGCTGAAGACTACTATTTGGGTTTCATCGCCGACTCTGATGCTGACGGTCTGGAGATGGGATATAGCGCCGGTAGTGGTGGCACAGACTATTACAATATAGATACGTACTCTGATGGTCCTGCGGACCCGTTTGGTACTGCTACGAGCTACAGTTGGTTGGGTTGCATATATGCCACTTACACGGCAACCGGGGGCACCACCTTCGGTGATACCACGCCGTACACGTCTGAGGACAATCTCAACCAAGCCAACTACAAATCGGTCGGCGTCTACACGCTGAGTGAAGAAGGCACGACCTCAAAAGTCAGCTTCTATCTAAGGAACCCCGGCGCTGCCTGTAACGTCAAGGCGGTCATTTATCGGGTTAGCGACGGGGCGCTCATGGGCACTGGCGACCCGGTAGCCGTCGGAGCCGCCAGTGCCGTAGCGTGGTACGACTCCACGCTCGTGAAGACTTTGCCGGCGGGCGACTACTATCTTGGCCTCATCGGCGATTCTGCTTGCACGAGCCTCATCTTCCGCTGTTCGACGGGCGGCACGTACTACTGGAACTCGGACACCTACGCGACAGCCGCCGACCCGGCCACGCCTCCCGCTTGGAACGCGGAAACAGGAGTGCTCTCGTGTTACGCGACCTACGCGGCCACTGGCGGCGGCGGCGGCGGGGGAGCCGTCAGCGGATCTGGTCTGTCACGTATCAGCGGTGGCGGCCCCGACATCATCAAGGTCGGCGGTCAGGACTTCTCGCTGAGTGGGCCGCCGTTCTATGCGACCAGTGCGCAGTTCTCTGGCGGCGTCCCCGGTGGTCACGGCTCCTTCACCTTTGACGTGCCTGTGAGTAGTGCCCACCAGCAACCGTTTCATGCGCTCAAGGTTGGCGAGTGGGTGGTGGTAACAAGTAACGGTGTTGAGATGTACGAGGGCGAGATTCTCAGCCTCAAGCCGTCTGCCAACTCCAGCGGTGGACACAAGATTACCGTCACCTGTGGGGGCCTGTTCACCAAAGCGGGGAAGCGCGCAGACGTTACGGCGACATGGGTCAATCGCGGGCCGAAGGGATGGATGCGCAGGCCGGGTACGCCCTCGAATCTAGGCAACGTGAATCTCGACAACGGGGCTGTCGAACTGCGCATCAGTGCGGGGTCTGCAGAGGACTTCAGGACAGCTTCTCTGACCGACCAGTTGTGTGTCGTCTTCGTCCTCGACGGCGGCCTCAGTGACGACAAGATAGCCTATGTCGAACTTGCAGGTAGCTACGATGTATCGCTAGAGTCAGCCACCTATTCGTGGGTATGGGCCATCACCACGGGCGATTGGCTGGGTGGGCCGGGAACGTGGAGCTACTATCAGTCGAACTCATCCTCTACGACGTTCAGCTATGCCTTCACGCCGCCCTTCAACACTACGGTCCTTTATCTGCTCGTCTATCAGAGCGGTGGCGCTCTTCATACTCTGGCGGCAGACCGTTATGTCTCGCTGACCACTTGCAATATCTACGGCAGAGGTCGTTCCATCACCGCTTTCCCGTCTAGTCCCAAGCCCAGAATAGATGAGGTACTAGTCGACCTCGCTACGCAAGAGGGGCTGGCTGGTTCCTACGTCAACTCCATCTGGACGCCGAACTACTACAGCGAGCCAGTGGGTGCTCCGCTCGACGAGGTGACCATCGGACAGGACAAGGCAAAGACTTCAGTAGCGGCAGGACAGCAGACGATAGCCAACTTGTTCGCACAGCCCTTCGAGTGGGCCTACTGGGACAACCGTAAGTTCTGGTGTCGACCCATGCCGTCGCCGAGCAGCGACAAGACAATCGTCGTCGGGGGTGACAATCCGGGGCTCGTAAGCTGGGATGTGACTGAGGGCGAGGAGACGGTCCCCCAGTTCGTGTGCGTTCTCTTCGGGAACAAAGATTCAGCTCTCGTTCCTGAGGGCTTCGTGCGCCAGATATATCGGCCAAGTGACCCGCCGACCAGCGGTGATTACCGCGTGATGACGCTCGACTACTCCGGGTATATCCTCACCGACTCTGCGGCAGCCAGCCTCGGTGACTCGTATATCGGCAGCAGCTCCGGTGGCGAGATACCGTCAGGTGAGATATTCGACGCCAACCCGACGAAGGCGGCAGCAGGCGGCTGGGGTAACAACACCGATCCGACGAGCACCTACCGTGAGGACTATGGGCTGGTCAACGGAACGATGACCGGGTTCGCCTACACCACGGCCAGCGGCTGGGGCGGTAGCAACTCGCTGAACGACCCGGTATGTCTCGTCGGCGATGGCAACGCCGACTACGTGGACTTCGGCAACGTCAGCGCCGCGAACTTCGGCACTGGCGCATTCAGTGTGCGCGTGTGGGTCAAGATAGTCACACCTCCGGTCGTCAACGCCGTGACGCTCATCTGCAAGCTGAACACGTCGCAACAGGGCTGGTGGCTGGGAATCACCGGCTCGCAGAAGGTCTATGGGTACGTCGGAGAAAGCGTCGCCAACTATCGCTCACAAGTCGGCTCGACGATGCTTGCGCCGGGAGGCTGGTATCACGTCGTGATGACGTACCCAGGGTCCGGCAACGACATCAGTCTCTACGTCAACACGGTAGCTGAGACGATGACTGCCGCCGGGTCGGTCGGAGCGTGGAACCTGACGAACACGTCGAGCCTCTATCTCATGCGGAGAAGCTGATGTCCACCGTAGTCACCAAGTACGCCACCTATGCGTCTGCGGGCGCGACGGACTGGACCGACTTCACCGTAGCGAGACTCAACGCAGATGATGCTTCTTATGCCTCGGTTTCGGTGCGTCGTCCCGACTACCATAGTTCTTACCTTGCAGGGCTGAAAGACTTCGACTTTGCCTTGCCGACGAACGCCTATATCGAGAGTCTGGTGCTCAACGTGCAGGCAAAGTGCAGCAACGCAGCCGGGGTCTATCTGTGGGCCTTGGTCAATGTCCCCGGCGGCTGGTCTGGCTATGCTTTCAACTCTACGCACGGTGGCTCGGGTGGTCAGTTCATCGGCGCTACCAGCGACACGCTCTACTCGCAGACGTGGAACGACCCTGCCGTGTATCCCTACATGCCGACACCGGCACAAGTGAACGATGACCGCTTCTCGGTAGCCGTCCTTGCCTACGACCCGAATAACAACTATCTCACGCTGTCTCTGGATTACGTCAGTCTGGTAGTGACTTACTGGGTCGCCCCGACCCTGACTACGACCGCCGTCACCAGCATCACCGACACGGGCTGCGCGACCGGCGGCAACATCACCGACCAAGGCGATACCGCCGTCACCTCACGAGGGGCCTGCTGGAACACGCGCGGAACCCCGACCATCTACGACAGCAAGACGACGAACGGCTCGGGCACAGGTTCGTTCACTAGCAACCCGAGCGGCCTGCTGCCTTCGACGAAATATTACCTGCGGGCCTACGCGACGAACACGAACTCGACCGGATACGGGGCTGAAGTCAGCTTCGATACACCAGCCTACTTCGGTGGCGGCATCGGTCGCGCGACGCTCTGGTCGCACACGTTGACGCCCTCGGAGATACTGACCGACTCCATCGCCAGCGAGGTGGCGGGGTCGCGTTCTCTGACCTCTGGAACCATCGTCATCGAAGGTACTGCCAAGAATCGCAAGGGCGCAATCATCCCGGCGCACCACGTTCGTGCAGGCTGGCACGTTCAGAACGTCGAGTGGCAACCCGACCCCAGTCAACCGCCGCCGACGCTCTACATCACCGGGCACTCCGTCGACCTCGCTGGCAAGAAGAACGCTT
>CAYGYF010000098.1:0-3742 GCA_964354065.1 uncultured Dehalococcoidia bacterium
AACAATCAGTAAAACTCAATGGAGAGGTTTCCCAATATCAAATCACTTTTCATGAAAATATAACAGTAAATTATAATATGGATATATCATACAAACTTACAACAGTTGGAGCTGTTTTTTATTTGATTTATTTAACCGATGGAAAAAACACTACAACCCTACATATCAGTGATGAAAAATATAGTAAATTTATTGACATAACCACTTTCAGAAAACATCGCACAATAGGAGAGAACGTAAATGCAGAAGGTGAAACATCAACATCATTATCTAATTCTACCAAGGTGACAAAAAATACAACATGGTATCTTACGGTTGCGGTCGCAAAAAACATTGGAGAATCACTTTCAATAGAATTTAAAACAAATACGGAGTGTATGGAAGTTAAATCACTTGGGAGAACAAAATCAGTTACTCTTGTTTCAGCGATAGATGCTGATTATAAGAAAGGAAAGCTTTCAGAACGATATTGGGGATTTTCATTGTTTGGATTAGGTTTGAGCCATTGTTATGCAGATGTAGAGGTTCCAGTATCAAACGGGGGAATCGTTTGTGTTGATATGGCTCATCATGTAGATGGAATGGTTTATCTTGGTAATTCTTTCAGTGAGGTATGCAAACAAAGTTACAAACCAGGAAACACATCAATACTTCTATCCTCAACTGATGTACAATTAATAAAATATTGGAAGACACATGCGGAATCAATAGGGTTCCCGAAAAAGGTGTCTGTCCTTACTTTTGTAGTAGACGTATATCCATATTCAACTTATTCTGAAACAGATTGGAATAGGTATTATCAGAATACTACGATGGATAAATTCTCTGATATGTCGATGATGGTTATTAAATGGGCATGGTCAAAAATATGGAAACAAAAATAGAAGGAGCTGAAAAAAATGGAAAAAAAGAACATAAAATATATGCTGGTGATGTCGAGTATTGTGATAGCATTGATGGTTTCATCCGTTAGTGCTGTTCCGTATACTCAGTACAATGAAATAAAAAGAATGACAGATGATAAAATCCAAGAAACAATAGATGGTATACTCAACAGTAATAATTTTTTAAAACTGAAAAACGTAGTTACACCATTGTTCAGTGAAAAATACAATGAAACAACAAGGAATTATTTACATGACCTTTTCTTGCAGAAGGTTATAGAAAAGTTCCCGAATCTGCCAACTACACCTTACTATCCTGGTTTCTGTGAATTTCTGTTCATGGTGCTTGAATCAATGTTTCTGTTGCTGGGGCATGGTGTTGTTGGGATTACATCTGCATTGATAGTTGTATATCTTATCACTCTAGGGTTTTCTGTAGGTGTCGGATTAGCAACGATTCCATATTGTGTTGTCATGACAGGAGGAATCATTACACTTACTTTAGCATCGTTCTTAGATGCAGGGAGCATCCTGTATCAGTATGGTATTGTTGGAGCATTCGTTGTTCTAATAGCGTTACTCCCTATCGCATTACTGTTTCTTGTCATAGGAACTCCTATCTTAGCTGTCATCAATATGATAAAAGTGTTTGATGACACTATTCTGTATACAACGAATATTATATTTCCGTAGGTGAAAGAAAGGTGAAAAGAATGAAAAGAAAATCAATAGGTAAAAAAATGCTGGTGTCAACAACAGTAATACTCTGCGTGGTATTACTGATGGGAATGAATGCGTGTGCAACAGTTCAATATACAGTCCAAAAAATGCCAATAGATGAAATGGAAGCGAAGTTACAATCTATTCTTGGTAGTAGAAGTTTCATTAAAATAAAGACACAATCAGAAACCCTATTTGTAGAGAAATTTAACGAGAGTTCAAAACAGGATATGTACAATAACATCTTACAAACACTTCACGAAAAGTTACCAACAGGGTATGAACCGATATGCCCGATGTTGGCAGAGATACTCTTACAACTCATGATGACAATAGTATTATTGTTTGGACACGGAATCATTGGTATTGGGGTGGCAATGACCGTGTTTTGGATAGTTGGTCTCTGTGGTTCAATGTTGGCTGGTATGCAATTAGTACCAACTATTTTAGTACTTTTTGCTGGTGGTGCTATAGCGTTCATCCAATCGTTTCTAGGGGATGAATCAATAATTTATGACTTTGGAATACTTGGAGCAGGAATCCTATTTATTTGTTTATCACCAATCATATTATGTCTACTGGTTATTGCTGTACCTACCGCCTACATCTTTGCAGTGTTAGTTATATTGGATGACTGCTACAACTACATCTATGAGATACAACCATAGTGGTGTAAAGAAATGAACGGAGAATGAAGAATGAAAAATAGTTTGGTGATAACATCAATATCTATAATCACTATGATACTGGTAATATCAACTGTTAGTGCAGTACCAACAATCGACTATAACCAACGGAAACAAACCACAGATGAAAGAAAACAATCAATTCAATATGTTATAGATACTCTACAACGGTTACAGGATGCTTTAAAGGATAGGTTAAACGAGAACAATACAGTTCTTTGGTGGTTGGTTCAGATAGTTCTTATGATAGGTTTAATACTTTCTGCATTACCAGCTCTCACCTTTGTTCTTCCAATGCTGTTTGTAGCCATATTATTTAAAATAATTACACAAAGAGGTAACAAGAATGTATAAGAAAAAAACAATATGTGCGGTAGCAGTACTCTGCACCGTGATGCTGATGAGCACTGGTATGGGTTTAGCCAGTCAAACAACCACATCAACAAAGAAACAATCATACCATGAGGAGCTACGAGAAAGACTCACTGAGCGAGTCAACGCATTCAACATGACGAACAACACGAAGCTACAACTTATCCGTATCCTAGCTTTCAGTGGGGTTGCTGTGCTTGGCTTAGTGTTCCTACTGATACCGAACAAACACAAGCTGAAGATGGTCAGCCTCATCAAACTCATCGGGATAAGCGGTTGTGTCGGTGCTGACATCGCAATAGGAGCCACCATACTCCTCAACATGCAGAAGAACCAGAACAACACGAACTCAACAATATAAAATCAAAGACGATGAGGGGAGTTTCTAAGATTTCTCCCCTCACCCTATTTTTCTCCTGTTACAAATGCTCACCACTCCTGTTGTTTTTTGTCTTATGATTGTTTTATCTACACTTTTCAAGTTTCCTCAACGGCATGTTTTCCATATAATCATACATACATAACATTTGTTTCTTATTATTATCTTTTAATTGGCAAACTAATATTAGCTCAGAAGTCGATATAGTATCTATGATACACAAAACGGAACTCAAAGGAAAGTACGTTGAGTATCTTGAGAAACAAGGGAAAGCATCAACAGGAAAAAGACGTATAGAGCTGGTAGTCAAAGTCACAGGGTCGTGGCTTACCGTCAGGAACGTGCTCGGCAGACGCAAACGAATACACCGTGACCAAGTGCTCTGTCGCATGAGACCAAAGCTAGGAGCAGAAGAGATAGAATGGAATGGAGGAAAAACAAAATGAGTGAAGAAACCTACAAGAAGAAAGTGAAGGCTGTTCTCCTGAAAAAGAAAGTCGTGAAACCAGAACATGCGGATGAGGTGACAAACAAGATATGGGAATGGTTCCTGAAGAACAGACGAGAACTGACTCTCTTTGAAATGGAAGAGATACTCAAGCCTTATCAATAATGGGCAGAAGAGACTGGAGGGCAAAATGGAAAACCCCCCAGCTCAATCTTTTTCGGAGAGATAAGCAAGAGCTGGTGTCTTACGAATC
>CAYGYF010000098.1:3842-5898 GCA_964354065.1 uncultured Dehalococcoidia bacterium
CCCCCCAGCTCAATCTTTTTCGGAGAGATAAGCAAGAGCTGGTGTCTTACGAATCTTTAACAAAAGAATGCACTCAATGGTTAAAAGGTTTACGGTAGCTAGTCTTTTTATAATTCAAACACGATATGTCAATAAGTATGAAAAAATGCTACCGAACCAAGATACATTGTTTTAACTGCGACACAATCTACTGGACGAATCTCCTGAAGAAACCATCGCCACGTAAATGTAAACTCTGTGGAAGCATCAAGATAGAATCACTAGGATACAAGGTGATGTAAGAGTGTCACTCGCTGAAGTCAAACAAGGTCAGGCTCAGAGCCTACTGCCACCACCATCCGCACCAATGCCACCAAATACAATCCCGATAGCACCACAGGTCGCTCAGGCTCTCTCAAAGACAACACTTGGCAAGACAGTCCTCGCATCACCACGGGTCGTAGTCACACCACCTAGGACACCAACACCAACCGTAACGCAGACCACGACCCCTACAATAAAGACAACGCTCCCACCAAACCCACTGGACACACTCATCTCAAAACCAAAAGAAACACCAGCTTCACAACCACAGCCTGTCGTCACAACGAAATCAACTATCTCCCCGTCAGGAACACAGATAGCACCACAGGTCGCTGACCTTCTTGGAAAATCAAACATTGGTAAACAGGCGTTAACACAATTTGAATCAATGGGAGTCACTGTTGCTCCAAGACGAACAGCATATGTCCCTGAAAGCCCATTCCAAACAAAATACAACTACAATCCTTACCAACAAGACATCACGCAGAAACAATCCTATGATGTGGCAATCACTGGATTGAAAGGACAAGCGATAGAAACAGCATCCAACATAAATCAAATGCAGTCAGCAATCACTCAGATGAAAAAATCTGATGTATCTTCTCAATGGACTCTCACATATTATATTGGAGATAAACGAATAACAAGAACCGTTGGACGAGACGATGCGATAGACTATTATCAAAAACAATTAACAAAGATTCAAAAACAGAAGACAGACATCGCTTCCAACATCTCATTAATCGAATCCACCAAGAAAAAAGGATACCTCATCGAATCAGGAAATGAAGGATACTCGTTCCAATTACCGAAAGCCAGTACCGTGCTCATCTCAAAATATGGTGATGACTTGGCTAAAGTACAATTATCATCAGCATCATTCATGGAGTCCCCCCTTGCTGTCAAAACCGTTTTATCTGCTGGGCAGGAATGGATTACTGGAGACAAGAAAGTCGGTGCGACACGATTAGAAGAGCTGTCGACATATGCCCTTGGTCTTGAAGAATCAATAGCCAAAGGAGAATACTTCCAGAAGGTTGTTACATCACCAGCGATGATACAGGCTGGGACTATGCTTGTTTTCGTTGGTGGAGGGAAACTCATCTCTGCTGGTCTCTCAAGACTATCCCCCTTAGTAGGAGAAGCAATAGGTGGAGTTAACCTTGGCATAAAAGGAACTAAAATAGTTGCTGGGATAAAAGCAGTTGGAACAGAACTATCACCATATGTCAGCAGAGTAACCACAACAACAGTCGGCAAAGGACTCATGAAATATGGTATGTTCGGAGCATTCGAGGGACAGCATATAGTCGAGACAGCAGTCACCAGACCAGAGGCTCTTGGAGGAGTCATAGGAGAAGGAATCTTTAACTGGGAGACAGGCTGGGCATCAATGGAATACGGATTCAAAGGCTCAGATGCACTCAAATCAAAATGGGTTGAGAGAGACATACAGAAGACACTTGGAGCACCAGAACTGAAAACAGCTAGGGAGGCTGAAGGTTTCGGATTAACACAGGTTCAACAACTCAAAGGAGGAGATGTCGCATTCAAATCAGATATACTCATCGAACAACGAGGAGCCCCTAGAGTCAGAGCAGAGGCATACGGAATCGGAAGACAAGAGATACTAGGTGGAGCGACAGACATCAAAGGGACAGCAATCTACAGATGGCAGGAGAACATCGGTCTCACCAAGGTAGAGAAGATACGTGTAAGAGAACTAAAGGGAAAGACGGTAGATATTGCCACT
>CAYGYF010000099.1:0-5862 GCA_964354065.1 uncultured Dehalococcoidia bacterium
AACAGCTACTATTTGTTGACTTCGATAATCGGAAGCGCCAGCGGACCGTCATTGTGCAGCTCCTAGGCGAACGAGGCTGACCAAGTTCAGAAGTGAGGTCTCCCCCGGGCCAGCGTTCTATCGCTTCCCCCTTCCAATGGACGCATGGTGCAGCCGGATGCCCTTCACATCACCGCACCCGTCTGCGAGCACATACTGCTCAAGAGCATAATCACTTGACGCAGCGCCGGACAACCGCTACATTGACAAAAACGAGCGGAGATAAGGCACCAAACCATTATGAGGTATTGGGACATTGGCACAGCGCTCCAAGATCCAAAGGCCAGTCGTCATCGCCACTCGCATGGCATATTCAGGTCAGCCTGTTGGAGGTGCCTGTGGGGTGCCAAAATGTCATCCGTATCCGGAGGGTTGACGCGGTGGGCTACTTGGGCCAGCCTTGAGGCACTATGCCCTCAATGTCCGAGTCGTCTCGCTATGTCGGCAGATTGATGGGAATCATTGGTAAACCTGCTCCGTGTCGCCGTCCTTCCTCAGCCCTCACGGACCGCAGCGATGTTGAGCATGACGCGGACGCGGTCGGCGACGATGACGCCGCCGGTCTCGATGACGCCGTTCCAGTTGAGGCCGAACTCCCTGCGGTTAAGCGTCGTCTCGGCGCTGAAGGCGGCGCGCTGCTTACCGTAGGCGTCCTTGATCTGGCCCTCGTACTCGGTGTCCAGCACCACTTCCTTGGTCACGTCGCGGATGATGAGGTCGCCGATCACCTTCCAATGGGTGTCGTCCACCCGCTCCACGCGGGTGCTGCGGAAGGTCATCTTGGGGAACCGCTCGGCGTTGAAGAAATCGTCCGAGCGCAGGTGCGCGTCGCGCTTTGGCTCGGCCGTATCGATGCTCGCCACATCGATCGAAGCGGTCACCCACGAGGCGGTAGGGTTGACCTCATCGATGTGGATGGTCCCCTCCATGGAGCGGAAGCGGCCCTTCACGGTGGACACCATCATGTGCTTTACCGCGAACTCGGCCACCGAGTGAACGGGATCGATGGTCCAGGTGTTGGTAGCCGTCTGCATTGTGGTCATTGCATCCTCCTTTTCCCGGGGCTGGCCTCGCCCTGTCCTAGATCTATACAGTTCTAGCGTATGGCGTCGGCGCAGGAATGACCCCTCCCGTGTCGCCCTGATACTGTTACGTTTCATACGGACGACAAGGATCTGCCTTCACCGGAACGTGGGCGAGGTGGCCCCTTGTGCCTGAGCGCATCCCGTGCAGCGTCAAGGGCTTTCCTCCCTAGCCGTGTCCTCGCCTGTGGCACCCCAGGTTTGGGCCGAGATGTCGGCCCGGCCAGCGGCGCGCTGGGCGGCCAGGTAGGCGAGCGCCGCCGCGATGCCGACAGCGCAGATGGCGGCTTCGATGCCGACTGTGAGCCGCACACCGATGTGCTCCGCCATGACGCCCGTAAGTTCAGCACCGATGGGGGTGCTCCCCAGGAACACCAGCATGTACAGGCTCATGACCCGGCCCCTGAGACGATCCGGGGCGGTGATCTGAAGACTGCTGTTCGCGGTTGCCGTGAAGGCGATGCTCGCCATCCCCAGGGCCACCAGCAGGACCAGCGTTAACGCGTACCACTGCGAGGCAGCGACCGCCGCCAGGAAGATGGCGAAGGCGGCCGCGCCGACGAGGAGCGTCCGTTGGGATGCCTTCCTGAGGGTCGCCAGGGCGAGCGCTGCCACCAGCGAACCGACGCCCATCGCCGAGGTCATCGTACCGAAGCCGATGGAGCCGACATGGAGGACGTTGCGCGCCAGCAGCGGCAAGACCACCGTGAAGTTGTACCCGAAGGTCCCGAAGGCCGCCATCAGGATCAGGATGAACAAGATGGCGGGGGTCCGCAGCGAGTAGCGGAGGCCCTCGGCAAGTTGCTCCAGGACGCGGCCGCTTCCGCTTCGCGGCGCGGGATACAGGAGGTGCGACTTCATCAGCAACAGCCCGATGATGACGGCGATGAAGCTGACGCCGTTGATGAAGAACGTGGCGGCAACGCCTACCACTGCAATGAGCACGCCACCCAGCGCCGGCCCGATGAGGCGGGCGCTGTTGAACAGACTGGAGTTCAGGGCCACCGCATTCGTTACGTCGTCGCGGCCCACCATCTCCACCACGAAGGCCTGGCGAGTCGGGCTGTCAAGGGCGTTGGTCAGGCCCAGCATCGCCGCCAGCACATAGATGTGCCACAGGGCTATGAGGCCGCTCCAGGTGAGGAACGCCAGGATGAACGCCTGCGTCATGGCAGCCGTCTGCGTGAGAACCAGCAGGCGGCGCTTCGGCGCCTTGTCGGCTAAGACGCCGCCGAACAGGACGAGGAGAGAGACGGGCAGAAACTGGAGCATGGTCACCGTGCCCAGGGCGAACGGCGAGTGGGTGAGATCCAGCACCAGCCACGCCTGGCCGATAGTCTGCGTCCAAGTTCCGGTGAGCGACGCCATTTGGCCGAAGTAGAACAGCCGGTAGTTGTAGTTCCGCAGCGAACCGAAGGTGACTGCGAGAGCTTTCCAGGCTGTGGATGAGGCGGTCGGCATGGGTCGGTCCAAGATACCTCGTGGATACCTCACCACAGTGTACACCCGCATCTCCCCAAAGACAGTGGCGCTACCTAAGCCTCCGCACCGCCGCCGCATGATGTTGTAGCGAACCAACTCCTAGGCCAGCGATTTGGTGAAGCCGACGATGCCCGCTTTTGGCAGATGTCGGGAGCGCCGGGCAGCTGCGGGCGTTCATGGGAAATCCCACTGTTCATGCCGAACGTAGCCTTAATGGAGGCAACATGAACGGGTACAACCCGCCGCGCTGACGTTGACGAGCCTGTGACCATACATCCCGACGGCCGGAAATGCATGTATGTAGTGTCTGACATAACGGGACCAAGAGCGGACTTGATTGAAAGATGCGCCCCTCGGCACGTACCTTCGGGGGAACGCGGAGAGGAAAAGGAGGCTATGAACAGAATCCTACTGTTGCTGATGGGGATTGGTGCTTGGGCCGCGGTAGCCCTAGCGGCGGTCCTTATAACGTTCAACATCGGCGGAAAGAACCAGATCCTCATGTTCTTGCCGATCTTGGCCGCCGTAATAGCCGCCTGGGCCATCGGCGAGATGGTCACAGAGCGCGTGTTCAACCGAGACTAGGAGGAGATTTGATGGCACTATTCGAGCGAGCATTCCAGAATCGTGAACTGCGCGACCCAGGGCTCTTCCGGACGATCTTCAGCAATACGTGGCTGGCCCCGCTATGGACGCTAGCGAGGCTCTACGTGGGCTACCAGTGGCTGCTGGCCGGCTCCCACAAGGTGTGGGGCCACGACCGCTGGATTGCGGTGCCCGGCCCGGACGGCTCGGCCCTCAAGGCCTTCTGGGAGCGCCAGACTGCTATCCCTGCCCAGGGACGCCCGCCCATCTCGTTCGATTGGTACCGCGACCTCCTGACCTTCATGCTGGACCACGCGTGGTACAGGTGGTTCTCCTGGGTCATTGCCCTGGGCGAGGTCGCCGTCGGGATCGCGCTCATCGTCGGTGCCTTCGTAGGGATTGCCGCCCTGGCTGGCGCGTTCATGAACTTCAACTTCTTGATGGCGGGCTCGGCCAGCATCAACCCGCTGATGTTCGTCCTCGCCATTCTCCTCGCCTTCGCCTGGAAGACGGCAGGCTGGATCGGCGTGGACCGGTGGCTCCTGCCCGCCCTGGGCACGCCCTGGGAGCCTGGACCAGTCGTCGCGGGCCTCGCTGAAGGGAGGCGTCGCGAACCGCACGTGCCCCGTGTGCGAGGCAGGGGTCGTGGATCTGGCGCGGTGCCTCGCCAGGATTGACGTCGTCCCTTAGGTCGTTGGGGTTCCGCGTGATAGTACGGGGTGAGGGGCCCTGCCTTTCGTTAGGGCCCCTATTCTTCTCAACTAGCCGTAGCCCGGCACCGTGAGATGAAGAAGATCTCTTAGCCGGTCAGTTGGAATCGAACTCTCTGCGCCCTACCCAACCGGTACGGCTCGCGTCATTCCACAGCCGTCAACTCCCTGCTCTCGCTCGCTGGCTGTGCAGCCGCTGCCACGTCCTCACCCTGTCTGCTCACCAACGCTAGAAATGCCTCTACCACCGCCGGATCAAACTGGGTACCAGCACCACGCTTCAACTCAGCTGTTGCCTCCTCCATGCTCATCGCCTTCCGATAGGAACGCTCGTGTGTCATGGCGTCAAAGGCATCCACCACCGCCAGAATGCGTGCCTCCAGCGGAATATCTTCACCGGCTAGACCATCGGGGTAGCCCTTGCCGTCAAAGCGCTCATGGTGATGGCGAATTACTGGCACCAACTGTTGTAGAGTCTCGATCTCGGAGATGATCATGATGCTCCCCAGTGGAGGATGCTCTTTGATCTTGGCGAACTCCTCTTCGGTCAGCTTCCCAGGCTTGCTGAGGATGCGCCTGCTGGTCCCGACCTTGCCAAGGTCGTGCAACAGGCCGGCCATCCTGGTGCTCCGCACCCGGTCGGGCCACAGTCCCATTCCCTCGGCAAGGGTCGCTGCCAAGTCGCTGGTGCGTTTCTGGTGCCCACGAACGTAGGGGTCCCTGATCTCGGCTAATGTCCCCAGAGCAGCCATAGTGCGCAGGTTCAGGTCGGCAAGACCGTCAGGCACGCCAAGTCTACGAAGGGCCGCCATCAGGGAATTGACCACCTCAGAGGGCATTTTCGTCGGCTCCTCGTGCGGGGCCTTCTGTGGGGAACCTAGTGACTCGATAGCCTGCTCCTGGCGCGCCACGCCGCGAGCGCGTGCTAGCCACTTGGCCCTGTACAGGGCGGAGTCTGCTGTTTTCACCAGGTCGTCCGCAGTACTTCCGTCATCGGGGAAGCAGGCTACGCCGGCGCTCAGAGCCAGCTTAGCTGTAGCCCCGTCGTCCGTCTGTTTGAGGCTTCTGGTGATACCCCTATTGATGCGGTCAACGATGGCCTGTGCCTTTGCTGGGTCGGCGTGCAGTAGTATCGCGGCAAACTCATCGCCACCGTAGCGGAAGGCGATGTCTGAGCCGCGTATTCCGGTGCGGATGCAGTCAGCAAGGAAGCGCAGCGCTTCATCACCCGCCTGGTGGCCGTGGGAATCGTTGTAGTGTTTGAAGGCGTCGACGTCCATCATGACCACGGCGAAGCGCCGCTTGTAGCGCTTGGAGCGCTCTAACTCCTCGGCCAGGCGCTGGTAGAAATGGACGTGGTTGTAGAGGCCGGTGAGGCCGTCGGTGATGGCCCTCTCCTCCAGCTCGGCGTGCAGTCTCTCTCGCTCCTCCTCCGCCTTCTTGCGCTCGGTGATGTCACGGAAGGCTCCCTGGATTATCGGAGTTCCTCGGACTGAAGCTACAGAGGCAGTTATGAGGACGGGCTTTGTTTTTCCTGATTTGGTGATCACCTCTGCCTCATCCTCAGCAAACCCTTGCTGTTCCATATGGCGTTTGAACATCTGAATGTAGTGTTCCGCTTTTTGCGGTGGATGGATCGTGGTTTGGGGCTGTCCTATGATCTCCTCTCGGTTTTTCTCCAAGAGGGTCTCTGCTGCTCTGTTACACTTAGTGATGAGGCCTGTCCCAGGATCGGCGTGGAAGATGGCATCCCTTGCATTTTCAAATAGCAGCCTGAATGCTTCTTCGCTCTCTTGTAGGGCCTCCTCCATCTGCTTGCGCTCGGTGATGTCACGGCCCGTACCGTCCAGTCCGGCGTACTGCCCCTCCTCATCGAAGAGGGGACGGGCGTTCCATTCCGCTACCCTCATCCCCATCGGTGTGACGTAGCGGCTCACAAGCCCCATTATTGGGCTCTTGCTCTT
>CAYGYF010000100.1:0-5812 GCA_964354065.1 uncultured Dehalococcoidia bacterium
AACCGGCGACCTCGCCCTTACCAAGGGCGTGCTCTACCGACTGAGCTATGTGGGCCCGCCGCAGGCGGGTTAGAGGTTGGATGTTGGACTTCCAACCGCTAACTTCTAGATTGTAACCTTTAGCTGGTGGCGGGGGCAGGATTCGAACCTGCGTAGCCCGAAGGCAGCGATTTTACAGACCGCCGGTTTTAGCCGCTCACCCACCCCGCCATCCGCCGGAGGCGGACGTGCCTCTGGCGTGGGCGAAGAGACATGGAACAACTTGTCTCAGGCGACCGCCCTTCCGCTGTGGTCCTTGTTCCGCGTTCCCCGTTTCTTCTCTGGAGCCCAAGGGGGGAGTCGAACCCCCAACCTACCGATTACAAATCGGTTGCGCTACCGTTGCGCCACTCGGGCTTGGCCCCTTCGACATCCGCCCGAAGCGGATCCGCCTATGGCGGAAGCTTAGGGCTGGCCCCCCGCCGTAGTCGGGCCCATAGAAATATTGGATCGCCCTGACAGGCGACACCACAGGTAGTATAGGCAGGGCTGTTGCTAAAGTCAAGCAAATCTCGCCAACGAGCATCGGCTGCCGCCAAACCCGCCAGAGGCAGGCAGGCGCTAGTCCCGCCGCCGCCAGCGCGTCCCTTCGGGCGTGTCCTCCAGGGCGATGCCCATCTCGGCCAGGCGGCTGCGGATGCGGTCGGAGAGGGGGAAGAGTTTGGCCACTCGCAGTTCGTCCCTCAGCTCCACCAACAGGTCGATGAAGGGGCGAGCGGCCAAGCCGGCCTCCTCCTCGGTCAGGGTGAGGCCGAGGACGCCCGCCAGCTCGCGCAGGGCTCGCTGGGCGTCATCCACGGGGCGGCCCTCGTCGCGGCAGCGGTTTATCTCCCGCGCCAGGTCGAAGAGGGCAGCCACCGCCTGGGCGGTATTGAGGTCGTCCTCCATGGCCTCGGCGAAGCGGGCGCGGAAGGGATCGGCGTCGAGGGGCTGACCCTTGCCGGCGGCGGGCAGGCGGGCGGCCAGGCGCAGGCGCTCGGCGGCTCGCTTGCCGGCGTCCAGCGCCTCCTCGCTGTAGGTGAGGGGGCTGCGGTAGTGGGAATTGAGGACGAACAGGCGGCAGGCATCGGCTCCGTACTTGGCCAGGGCGTCGGCGATGGGAATAATGTTGCCCAGGGACTTGCTCATCTTCTCCTCGCCCAGGTAGAGCCAGCCGTTGTGCAGCCAGTAGCGAGCGAAGGGCTCCTGGCCGGTGTAGGCCTCGCTCTGGGCGATCTCGTTCTCGTGGTGGGGGAAGACGAGATCGACGCCGCCGCCGTGGATGTCGAGGGTCTCGCCCAGGTACTTGAGGGACATGGCGGAGCATTCGATGTGCCAGCCGGGACGTCCGGGTCCCCAGGGGCTGGGCCAGGCGGGCTCATCGGGTTTGGCCGCCTTCCAGAGGGCGAAGTCGCTGGGGTGCTCCTTGCCTTCGCTGGGCTCCACCCTCGCTCCCGCCTGGAGGGAGTCGGGGCTGCGCTTCGACAGCTTGCCGTAGTCCTTCTTAGCGGCTACCCGAAAGTAGACGTCGCCGTCGGCCACGTAGGCGTAGCCCTTATCGATCAGGGTGGAGATCATCTCGATCATGGCGGGGATCTCCTCGGTGGCGCGGGGGAAGACGTGGGCCGGGAGGACGTTGAGGGCCTTCATCTCGGCGGCGAAATCGCGGATCAGGCCATCGGCCAGCTCCTGGGGCGAGATGTTCAAGTGGTTGGCGCGGGCGATGATGCGGTCGTCGATGTCGGTGTAGTTCTGGACGTGGCGGACTTGGTGGCCGCAATACTCCAGGTAGCGGCGGAGGACATCGAAGATAACGTAGCTCATGGCGTGGCCCAGGTGGCTGCGGTCGTAGGGGGTCACGCCGCAGACGTACATCTTCACCGTCTCGCCTGCGGGGGCGAAATCTTCCTTGCGGCCGGTCAGGGTATTGTAGAGCTTCAAGGAGCCTCCTCCTCGGCCAGCGATCTCGTCGTGGCTCTGGTGCGGGCTTCGCCCTTTGCCTTCTTCTCCAGTTCGGCGATCCGTTTCTCCAGCTTCTTCACCTGCTCTTCTAGCCGCTGGATAATATCCCACTCAGGGTCGGGTAGTTTCAAGACCGTGTCATCGCCGGGATCCTGGTAGGCCACCACGTGGCCGGGCACGCCGACCACGGTGGCGTTCTCCGGCACGTTGGTGACCACCACCGAGCCGGCGCCGATGCGCACGTTGTTGCCGACCGTTATGTCCCCGATGAGCTTGGCGCCGGCGCCGACTACCACTCTCTTGCCCAGGGTGGGGTGCCGCTTGATCCGCTTGCTGCTGGTGCCCCCCAGGGTCACTTCCTGGAAGAGGTGGCAGTTGTCGCCGATGACCGCCGTCTCGCCGATAACCACCCCCATGCCGTGGTCGATGAAGAACCGCTCGCCGATCTCGGCACCGGGGTGGATCTCGATGCCGGTGAGGGCACGGCTGATGTGGGATACGACCCTGGCCGGGACGCGCAGGCGCTTCTGGTAGAGGAAGTGGGCCAGGCGATGGAACTGGCGGGCGTGAAAGCCGGGGTAGACGAGGATGACCTCCAGGGCACTGGTTGCGGCTGGGTCCCGCTCCAGGGTAGCTTCGATATCGCGCCTAATGCTGCGTAAGAGTGACATGGGCTATGCCTCCTGTCCGTGACCGACTTCCTCCGCCGCTGGGGTATCCCCCGACCGTGGTCGGAGGGCACCCCCCGATACATATGCAGCGGGCAGACGCTCGCCTGTCTGGGCGGAGGCAACACGGCGTCCTACGTCGGCCAGAGGCCGATCTGCCTTCGGCTGATATCGGCGGGCAGGCTGCTCTGGGGAGAGAAGGAAGCGTCCCATGAAACAAGGCCATGCTGGTTGCCCCTTAGCGTTCCTTGAGGAGGGCTATCGCCAGGGCGGCGATGGCCAGGCCGCGGCCGATGTCGCCGACCCCCTCGTTGGTGGTGGCTTTGACGCTCACTTTCGATTCCTCCAGGGCGAGGGTCTGGGCGATGCGCTGTCGCATCTGGGTGATGTGTGGGCTCAGGCGAGGCCTCTCGGCGATGACGGTGGCGTCCACATTCTCCACCGAATAGCCCACCTGAGCGATCATCTGCGCCGTCTGGGCCAGGAGCCGGCGGCTGTCGGCCCCGGCATAGGTCGGGTCGTCCGGCGGGAAGAAGTGGCCGATGTCGCCCAGGCTCGCTGCTCCCAGGAGGGCGTCCATGATGGCGTGAAGGAGCACGTCGGCGTCGCTGTGGCCAGCCAGCCCTGTCTCGCCCGCTATCTCGACGCCCCCCAGGATGAGGCGGCGACCCTCCTGAAACTTGTGGATATCATAGCCGATGCCCACGCGCATGTCTAACCGTCCGCTTTCTATCAGTTGTCAGGCTGTGCTTAGCAGTGCTTCCACCAGAGCCAAATCCTCAGGGGTGGTCACCTTGATGTTGCGAGGGGAGCCCTGGAATACTCGCACCTGATGGCCCATCTGCTCCATCAGGGCGGCGTCATCGGTGGCCTGGCCCTGAGCTTCCGCCATAGGCGGATCCGCCTCGGGCGGATGTCGAAGGGCCCGCTGATGGGCCTGGCGCAGGAGGTCGTAGCGGAAGACCTGGGGCGTCTGGGCTGCCCAGAGCTCGCCCCGCGACAACGTCTGCCTCACCAGGCCCGAGGGGTCCACCTCCTTTATCGTGTCGCTCACGGGCAGGGCGGCGATGGCCGCGCCGGTCACGCGGGCGGCCTCCAGACCTCGCTCGATTAGCTCGGCCGTCACCAGGGGTCGGGCGCCGTCGTGGACGACCACCCAATGGCAGGGCTGGAGGGCTGCCAGACCTTTGCCCACCGAGTCCTGCCGCCGCTCTCCCCCGGCGCAGATGGCCGTTACCTTATCCAGGCCGGCCTCGGCCACCAGTTCCTTGCCTCGGTCTAGGCTCTGTGGTGAGAGAACCAGCACGATGCTGTCCACCTGGCGGCAGACCTCGAAGGCGATGAGGGTGTGGGCGAGAAGGGGCTTGCCGCCGACGATGGCGAACAGCTTGTCGCCACCACCCAGGCGCTGGCTGCGACCGGCGGCAGCGATGATGGCACCGACCCCGACCCCCCCTTGCCCCGGGGAAGAGGGAAGCAGGAAGGAGGAAGGCCCCGCCCCCCTTCTTCCTTCTTCCTGCTTCCTTCTTCCAGTCACTAGACGCCCTTGGGTTGGGCGAAGATCATCCGCCCGGCCACGGTCTGGAGGACGCGGGTGACGATAACCTCCATCTCCTCGTTCAGGTGGCTGCGACCGCCATCGACAACCACCATGGTTCCGTCGTCGAGGAAGCCGACGCCTTGGCCCATCTCCTTCCCCTCCTGGATGATGCGCACTGCCATCTCTTCGCCGGGCAGGACCACCACCTTGACGGCGTTGGCCAGGTGGTTGATGTTGAGGACGCGCACGCCCTCCAGTTCCGCTACCCGGTTGAGGTTGAAGTCGTTGGTCATGATGGGGCAACCCATGCTCTTGGCCAGGCGGATGAGCTTGCTGTCGACGTCCGGGGCGTTCTCGAAGTCGGTGTCGGAAACGTGCATGGGCACGGGCGCATCCTTCTGAAGGCGGCTGAGAATGTCCAGGCCGCGGCGGCCGCGGTTGCGTCTGAGGGCATCGGGGGAGTCGGCGATGTAGCGCAGTTCATCCAGCACGAAGCGGGGCACGACCAGGTTGCCCATGATGAAGCCCGTCTGGACAATATCGGCCACGCGTCCGTCGATGACAGCGCTGGTATCGAGGATGATCTGGCGGGGCACCCGGCTGCTCCCTCGGCTGACCAGTGGGAGGTAGCGGCCGAGAAAGTCGGCGAAGTCCTCCTCGCGGCTGACCATGGCCGCCACGCCCAGGGTTCCCAGGACGGCGCTGACCACGAAGGGGGCGAGAGCGCCGCCCACGCCGGGGAGAGACCAGAGGGCAGGTGTCAGGAGAGCCGATACGAGCAGGCCAGCCACCAGGCCAAAGACGCCCAGCACCAGTTGCAGGGGCTCGATCTGGCTGGCCCAGTGCTGGAAGCGGCGCAGGGGCTCCAGGAAGAGGATGGGGCTGGCCAGGGCCCCGAAGATGGTGAGCAGCACCGGTGGCGCCGACCAGAAGATCACCTCGGTGGCGCCGCTGTCTCCTACGGCGAGGTATTGCCCCATGCGAAGGCCAATATAGCCGAAGAAGATGGCGCCAACAATGCGGGAAATGATGCTGACATTGACGATCATTTGATAATACCTCCCCACCAACCCTGCCTGCCAGCAGGCAGACACGCTTCTCCCCGCCGCCGGCGGGGAGCCTGCAAGAGGGAGGTACGCTGCGTATGCTCCCCCTGGCCCCCAACAATGAAGGCCGAATAATCCTCGCGAAGTATAACATATGTTCGCAGGCGAGTCAAAGATTGGGACCGCTACTTTGAGCGTTCTGACGCGGGGGCGAGGCGATGATCTGGAGGGAGTCGAGGCAATCAGCCCGCCCGGGCGGCGGCTTTGGTCTGGAGATAGCGGTGCTCGTCAGGGTCCAGGACGGTCCAGGGCGCCTTGCGGGTAGTCAGGTGTCCCTTGCCCATGATCTGCGCCATCGCCTTCCCAGATTTGGCTTCTACAGGCGGGGGTCCTCGGCCATGGCCTTGATGCGGCGCCAGCGCCTATCTATCTCGGCCTCCAGCAACTCGAGCTGGGGGGCGTATTCGGGCTGGAGCAGGTGCCTGGTCTTGCCCATCAGCCCCAGCCAGTCGCGCACATCAGTGCGATGACGTCCCCTGTCGGGGTCGTAGGTGAGCTTGGTGATGCCCTGCTCCACC
>CAYGYF010000101.1:0-5806 GCA_964354065.1 uncultured Dehalococcoidia bacterium
CCAAGAGCGGCGCCCGCCCCGGCGATGCCCTCTACCTCAGCAAGCGCCTGGGCACGGGCATCGTCACCACCGCCGCCAAGATGGACATAGCCGCTCCCCGCCACCTGGAGACGGCCATCGAGAGCATGCTTCGCCTCAACCGCCACCCCTCTCACATCGTGCGGGAGGTGGGCGCCCACGCCCTCACTGACGTCACCGGCTTCGGCCTGCTGGGCCACGCCCAGGAGATGGCCGAGGCCAGCGGCGTGTCGCTTCGCCTTCAGGCCGGCCGCATCCCCATCCTGGAGGGAGCCCTGGAGTACGCCGCCCAGGGCATCCACACCGGCGGCGAGGCCCGCAACCGCCAGTACTTCGGCGAAAAGGTGACCCTCCAGGGCAAGCTCTCCGACGACCTTGCCTCCGTCCTGTTCGACCCCCAGACCTCGGGCGGCCTGCTCATCGCCGCCTCGCCGGAGCAGGGGCGAGAGCTGGAGCGGGAGTTCGCCAAGGCGCAACTCAGCTTGTGGCGGATCGGGGAGGCGATCGAGGGGCAGGGGGTCGTTGTCCTGCCCTAGACCCCGGGGCTTCCGATGCGCATCCGCGACTTCTTGATGCTGGTGCAGGAGCGGCTGGGGCCCCTCCTGCCGCCGGAGCTGCGCCCCTTCCAGGCCCGCATCCGCTTCTCCCTGCTGCAAATCTACTACTGGCGGCCCTCCATCCACTACGAGGTCTGGCCCCAGCCCAAGATGGGACGCATCGAGGTTGGGCTGCACTTCGAGGGGGAGAGGGAGGAGAGCTATCGCTGGGCGGCCGTCCTGGCCGAGCGAATGCCCGAGGTGCAGGCGGCCGCCTCTGGCGGGCTGGAGCTCGAGGAGTGGACGCCCACCTGGACGCGCCTTCACCGCAGCCTGCCGCTGGGGAACCCTTCGACGGGCTCAGGGCAGGCTTTGGACGACGCGCTGGCCCAGGAGGTCGCGCAGAGCCTGGCGACGCTCATCCAGACGACGCAGCCGATCCTGGAGGAATGCCGCTCGCAGGTGGAGGAGGAAACAGCCGCCTTGCCCCAGCGGCCCGCCCCCCCGAGCTTGCCGAGGGGTCGCCCCCGCTACGCCCGCCTGCGCCGCCGCCGGGGGCTAGGCCGCGGCCCGTTCCCTTAGCAGGGCCACCAGGCCCATGGCGCCCGAGTAGTCTCCCAGCTCGGCCAGCTCCAGGCGCAGGGCCCGCAACGACTCGGGCATCGCGCGCTCTTTCATCTCCGCCCTGGCTGGCCCCAGGAGGAGATCGCCCGCACGGGAGAGCCCGCCGCCGACGATGATCGCCTCGGGGTCGAAGATGTTCACGTAGGTGGCGAAGCCTATGCCCAGATAGTAGCCGGCCCGCTGGATGAGACGCCGGGCCTCGGGGTCGCCGGCCAGGGCGACCCGGCAGACCGCCTCGGCGGTGACCTTCCCTTCCTCCTGGGCCAGCCTGGCCAGCAGGGGCGAGCCGCCCTGGGCGATGAGCGCTTCCCCTTGAGCAGCGACGGCCCGGCCGGAGGCTAAGGCCTCCAGGCAGCCGCGGTTGCCGCAGCCGCAGAGGGGGCCGTCGGGGTCGAGGGTGATGTGGCCGATCTCCCCAGCCGCGCCCGTAGCGCCGGTGTAAAGCTTGCCGTCGATGATGATGCCGCCGCCGATGCCGGTGCTGACGGTGATATAGATCATGTGACGGCAGCCGCGGCCGGCCCCGTAGACGTGCTCGCCGAGAGCGGCGGCGGTGGCATCGTTCTCCAGGTAGACGGGCACGCCCAACCTCTCCTCCAGGTAGCAGCAGATGGGTACGTCTTGCCAGCCGGGCAGGTTGGGCGCGCTAGGGATGACCCCCGCCTGGACGTCGCAAGGGCCGGGGGAGCAGATACCCACCGCCGCCAGGTCGCCCCGCTCGATGCCAGCCCCCGCCAGAGCAGAGTCCAGGGAGGCCTGGATGCGAGCCAGCACCACCTCCGGCCCCTCCTGGGCGCTGGTGGCCCGCAGGTCTTCGGCCAGACGGCGGCCGTCGCCGTCGGCGATGAGAGAGAGGATCTTGCTGCCGCCCAGGTCGACAGCGCCCAGATACTTCTTCTTTCTACGCCCTGCTGTCCCCATGCCGGTGTTCAAACCTGCCTACCGGCAGGCAGGCAAACGGCGAGGGCCGCGGGGTCTGTTCCTCTCCCCGACGGCCCCCCAAGCCTGCGTTCGTGAGCCTGTCCTGAGCCCGCCGAAGGGCCAGCCCGCCGTCATCGCGATGGCTTCTCTCTCGCGGGCCAGATCGTGTGGCAGTTCAGCCCCTTGATGGCGGCAAGGGTAGCCTGTCGCTCCTTCTCCTTCAGCTCAGCCATCGCCTTGTCGAACATGGCCACCGCCTCCGGCCGGCCAGTAGCCTCGCAGCGACGGCGGATGCGTTCGCCGATGCCGCACTGCTCCAGGAAGACGACGCTGTGGGGCCAAGGGAAGAACATGAACCGCTCGGGCGGGTCGAACTGAGGGCGCTTGCGGCCCAGCCAGTGAAAGCGCTCCTCTACGCTAGCGACCGGCTCCACCAGGGCCACCAGCGGCCCCTCCTCGGCAGTGGAGCGGGTGTCCACCAGCAGCCGCTCGGGGAACGTGCGGAAGACGATGGTGAACACGTCGCACAGGACGACCACCTTCTCCACCTCGCTGAGGTCGATCATCAGGCCGTTCTCGGTGTACACCACTTCCCCCTGCCTCACTAGCCTGCCGAACCCTGGTGTGCTGGTTTGAGGCCGCTGCCGGCGGTGGCGAGCGCTAATACATCTCCGAGGGCACCCGCGGCTGCTCCTTCTTCTCAGGGATCTCGGTCACCAGGCAGTTGGTGGTGAGCACCATTCCGGCGATGCTCACGGCGTTCTCCAGAGCGGCGCGGCTGACCTTGGCCGGGTCGACGATGCCCCGCTCGATCATGTTGCAGAACTCGTCCCGTTGGGCGTCGTAGCCCTCGTTCGCCTTCATCTCCTTGACCTGGTTGACGATGACGGAGCCATCCTGGCCGGCGTTGATGGCGATGCGGCGGGTGGGCTCCTCCAGGGCGCGGCGCATGATGTTGACGCCGGTGGCCTCATCGCCCTCGTCCAGCTTCAGCCCCTCCAGAGCCGCCTGGGCAGCGAGATAAGCGACGCCGCCGCCAGCCACCAGCCCTTCCTCCACGGCGGCGCGGGTGGCCGAGACGGCGTCCTCCACGCGGTGCTTCTTCTCCTTGAGCTCCGTCTCGGTGGCGGCACCCACCTTGACCACCGCCACCTTGCCCGCCAGCTTGCCCAAGCGCTCCTGGAGCTTCTCGCGGTCCCAGTCGGAGGTGGACAGGTCGATGGCGGTCTTCACAGCTTTGGCCCGATCCTCGATGGCCTTGGGCTCACCCTTGCCCTCGATGATGGTGGTATCTTCCTTGGCCACCACCACTCGGCGGGCGTGACCCAGGTCGCCGATGTTCACGGCGTCCAGGCGGCGGCCCAACTCCTCGCTGATCACCTGGGCGCCGGTGACCGTGGCGAGGTCGCCCAGGTTCTCTTTGCGGCGGTCGCCGAAACCCGGTGCCTTGACGGCGCAGCAGCTAAGGGTGCCGCGCAGTTTGTTTACCGCCAGGGTGGCCAGGGCCTCGCCGTCGCAATCGTCGCAGACGACCAGGAGGTTCTTGCTGCCCGCCTCCACCAGCTTCTCCAGCACAGGGAGGATGTCGCTCACCGCCGATATCTTCTTGTCGGTGATGAGGATGTAGGCGTCCTCGATCACCGCCTCCATGCGGTCAGGGTTGGTGACGAAGTAGGGGCTGATGTAGCCGCGGTCGAAGGCCATGCCCTCGACGTACTCGACCTCCGTCGTGATGCCCTTGGACTCCTCGACGGTGATGACGCCGTCCTTGCCCACCCTCTCCATCACCTCGCCGATGAGCTCACCGATGGACTCGTCCATAGCGGAGATGGCGGCGATCTGGGCCATCTGCTGGCGGGTCTCCACCGGGGTGGCGTTTTTCTTGATCGCCTCCACCGCCGCCCCGCAGGCCCGCTCGATGCCTCGCTTCACGGCCATCGGGTTGGCACCGGCCGCCACGTTCTTCAGCCCCTCCTGGACGATGGCCTGGGCGAGGACGGTGGCGCTGGTGGTGCCGTCGCCAGCGATGTCGTTGGTCTTGGCGGCCACCTCCCGTGCCAACTGGGCGCCGATGTTCTCGAAGGGGTCCTCCAGGTCAATGTCCTTGGCGATGGTGACGCCGTCGTTGGTGATGGTGGGCGAGCCGAACTTTTTCTCCAGGACGACGTTGCGGCCCTTGGGCCCCAAGGTTATCTTCACGGCGTCGGCCAGGGCATCGACCCCGTTCTTCAGGGCGTGCCGGGCAGCGTCATCGAACAGCAATTGCTTGGCCATATCCCCCTCTCCTCGTTCTCAAGAGATTAGCACTCGTTGTTTGTGAGTGCCAACATATTTTTAGCGCAGATGGCTGGAGAGCGCAAGACCCTCGAAGAGCGACTGGGCCGGAAAATTCTCTCCCAGCCAGTGCCCTTTACAGGACGGTGCCCCGTGGCCGGCGGAACAGAGCGGGGAAGCGCGCCTCGTCCACCCTGAGGATGGCGGCGTACTTGCAGGCGTTCTCCAGGTACTTCTCCTCGCCGGTGCGCCGGTAGAGGTTGAAGTTGTCCAGCATCTTGTCAGCGATGAGGTTCAGGTCGAAGCCCAGGATGTAGCGCCCGCTCGCCTCGTTGAGGGCGTCCATGTAGATCTCGAAGTAGTCGGCCAGCTTCGTCAGGGTTCCCCGCTGCTGGGTGAGATCAGCCAGCTTGTGCTGGGCGGCCAATCGATAGCAGGTCTTGCCTGTGCTCACGTAGTAGCTCTGGTCGAGGTAGCGGGACACTTCCCGCCGTCCCCGACGGCCACCCCGCAGGCTGGCGGGAAAGACGCCGCTGATGAACAGGGCGTTGTCGGCGAACTTGCGGTAGGTCTCGAACAGGTTCTGGAAGTGGGTGAGGCGCTGGGTCTCACCCAGGAGGTCCGACAGGTAAAAAGTGAACCGCCGCCCTCCTCGCACGATGGGAAACAGTTCGCGGGTGTATAGATAGCGGGTGAGCATGCCGCCCAGGTAGTCCAGGACCGAGGCGTCGCGGCTCCCCCTCTCGACGTACAGGACCTTGATCAGGAACAGGTCGAACAGGCTGCCGATGGCGATGTAGCGGATCTCTCCGATGTCGTCGTAGAAGACGCTGATGAGCTGATCCACCCGCTCGGCGAAGGCGCGATCGGCCACGTTGGTGCCGTCGTTGGCCTGGATGACCTGCTTGAGCTCCTGGACCGCCGTTTCCACGCTCTCGGCCATGGCTGCCACCCACCGAATCAAAAGGTCCGTTCGCTCACGGCCCAACTTAATGATCATGCCGAGGCCATTATTTTGTCAAGAAGCGGCCGCCGCAGGCTCCGTTTTTTAACCGTATTTCTATTGTTAAGTGCACATTAAATAGATGGGAGCCTCACGCTCGTCGTTGACGCATCGACAGCATCAATGGCAAACTACCCGTATTAGGTAAACTTTTCGCCGCCCGCCCACCGCTGAGTCAATCGTAGCTGCAGACCTTCAGGTCTGCTTCTGGCAGGGCTTCCGCCTCTGGCGGACCCGCCTTCGGCGGAAAAGCCCTGCAGCTACAACAGCTAAGAGGGCAAAGCTGCCACTAGGCAGGACGCGACAGCCCCGTCTGCGCCCGAGATTCCCACACCTCGGGCCGTGTTTATGTCGTCTTGCGCGCCCCGTCCGCGTTGGGTATGCTTTCCCTGACATCCGATGGAGAATCCAACCGAGCAGGGATCAACTA
>CAYGYF010000102.1:0-5798 GCA_964354065.1 uncultured Dehalococcoidia bacterium
AGCGAAGCGAAGCATCCCGTACGATGCGCCATTATTTTCTCAATGACCATAAGACTTCCGCTACTACATCGCGCTATGCCAGGAAGCCCTGCCTTGTGTCGAACTATTCTGTTCATGGTCATCAACCCGCAGAGATCAACCAGATTGTCGATCGGCTTCAGGCTGCGGTGCGGCCAGAGACCGCCGGTGCTATAATCGCCTCGTGGACGGCAAGCGCGACAAGCCCCTTCTGGTTCTCCTGGATGGCCACGGCATCATCCACCGCGCCTATCATGCCGTGAGGGAGCCCCTTACCGTGCGCAAGACGGGCGAGGTAGTGACGGCTGCCTACGGCTTCGCCAACACCCTCCTCTCCGTCCTCCAGGAGCTGAAGCCCACCCATCTGGCGGTGGCCCTGGACAAGGGCAAGGCCACCCTGCGCCTGGAGCAAGACCCCAACTACAAGGCCCATCGGGTGGAGATGCCCGAGGACCTGCGGGCCCAGATCGGGCGCTGCCGCGAACTCATCGAGGCCTTCGGCATCCCCATCTATGAACTCGAGGGCCACGAGGCCGACGACACGCTGGGCACCCTGGCCCGCCAGGCAGCGGAGCAGGGCATCGAGACCTACCTCGTCTCTCTGGACAGCGACATCGCCCAGTTGGTGCAGCCGGGCATCCATCTCTTCATGTATCGTCCCTACCAGCGGGACACGGTGATCTACGCAGATGCCGAGGACGTGCGCCAGCGCTACGGCGTCTCGCCCCAGCAGATGCCCGACCTCAAGGGACTCAAGGGCGACGCCTCCGACAACATCCCGGGCGTTCCCGGCGTGGGCGACAAGACGGCCGTCAAGCTCATCGCGGAGTACGGCGGCGTGGAGGGGGTGCTGGAGCACATCGATGAGGTGGAGCCGCAGCGGCTGCGAGAGGCCCTGCGCGTCCACCAGGAGCAGGCCGTCAGGAGCAAGGCGCTGGCCACCATCGTCACCGACGCCCCTGTTACCCTTGACGTGGAGGCCTGTCGCTTCGACCGCTACGACCGCCAGCGGGTGCTCGACCTCTTCCGCGAGCTGGAGTTCCGCAGCCTGATACCCCGCTTGCCGGAGCTAGAGCCCCCGCTCGAGGAGGAGGCCGGGCCAGTGCCGACGACCCCGACCCAGGTCGGGGCGGTGGACTACCGCCTGGTGCGGACGGGGGAGGAGCTGGACGCCCTGGCTCGGCGGATTGAGGCCCAGAAGTCCTTCACCTTCGACACCGAGACCACAGACATCGAGCCCATGCGGGCAGGCCTGGTGGGGCTCGCCATCGCCCTGGGGCTGGGCGAGGCCTTCTACATCCCCGTGGGCCACCGCCTGGCCGCCGACCAACTGCCGCTGGAGAAGGTGCTGCGCCGGCTGGGGCCTCTCTTCGAGGATGAGGCCATCGACAAGGTAGCCCACAACGCCAAGTACGACACGATCGTCCTGGCCAACCAGGTGGTCTGGACCCGCAACCTCACCTTCGACACCATGATCGCCGCCTACCTCCTGGGCGAGGGCGGCGGCGGAGGCTATCGTCCCGGCGAGGGCGGCCTCTCCCTCAAGTGGCTCGCTTCCAAGCGCCTGGGCATCGAAATGACCCCTATCACCGACCTCATCGGCAAGGGGGCCAAGCAGCTCTCCATGGCCGACGTTGACGTCGAGGCGGCAGGCCGCTACGCCTGCGCCGACGCTGATATGACTGGCCGCCTGCGCTCGCTGCTGGAGGAAGAGCTGCGCCAGCACAACCTCTGGCCGCTATTCGTGGAGGTGGAGATGCCCCTGGTGCCAGTGCTGGCCCGCATGGAGATGATAGGGGTGGCGCTGGATGTGAGTGTGCTGCGGGAGATGTCGCAGCTCCTGGGCGGCGAGATCATCAAGGCGGAGGACGAGGTCTGCTCCCAGGTGGGCTATCGCTTCAACATCGGCTCGCCCCAGCAACTCAGCCAGGTGCTGTTCGAGCAACTGAAGCTGCCCAAGACCCGCCGCACCAAGCTGGGCTACTCCACCGACGCCCAGGCCCTGGAGGACCTGCGCGGCCTGCATCCCATCGTTGATGGCATCCTGAGCTATCGCGAGCTCACCAAGCTCAAGTCCACCTACGTGGATTCTCTACCCGCCCTGATCAACCCCCGCACTGGGCGGGTGCACACCGACTTCAACCAGACTACCACCACCACCGGCCGCCTCTCCTCCAGCAACCCCAACCTCCAGAACATCCCCGTCCGCACGGAGCTGGGCGGCCAGGTGCGACGGGCCTTCGTGGCCCGCGGCATCGGGCCCGACCCGCTGCTTCTGTCGGCCGACTACTCCCAGATCGAGCTGCGGATCATGGCCCACATCACCGAGGACCCCGGTCTGGTGGAGGCCTTCAGGCGCGACGAGGACATTCACGCCGCCACCGCCTCCCAGGTGTTCGGGGTGCCGCTGGCTGAGGTCACGCCGGAGATGCGGCGGCGAGCCAAGGTGTTCAACTTCGGCGTCCTCTACGGTCTCACCGAGTTTGGGCTGTCCCAGCGGGAGCGCATCTCCCGCGAGGAGGCTGCCGACTTCATCAAGACCTACTTCGCCAAGTACCCTGGCATCCGCCACTACATCGAGCAGACAGTGCAGCGGACGCGCGAGCGGGGCTACGCCGAGACCCTGCTCGGCCGGCGACGCTACATCCCCGAGATCAACTCGGCCAACGCCAACGTGCGCCAGGCCGCCGAGCGAGCAGCAGTGAACATGCCGGTGCAGGGCACGGCCGCCGATATCATCAAGATCGCCATGAACCGCATCGACGCCGAGATGCAGGCGCGCCGGCTGGCCAGCCGCATGATCCTCCAGGTGCACGACGAGCTGATCTTCGAGTGCCCGGCGGCCGAGCTGGAGGAGGTGCGGGCCCTGGTGCTGGATATCATGCCCCGCTCCCTGGAGATGAAGGTGCACCTGAAGGTGGACACCAAGGTGGGCAAGAACTGGGGCGAGATGACGTAGAGGTAACCGACATGGGACTTACAAGAACTGTCGCCGGCGCAGTCTTAGGCGCAACGTTGGCTGGAGCGCTGCTTATCGCCGCCTGCAACCAGGCGGAAAAAGCGGAGCAACCTGAAGCAACAGGACAACCTACAGCAACATTCTCAACCCAGCCATCAAACGTCCAAAGAATGGAGTGGAAAAACCCGCTAAGCGAAGATGGACAGGTGGTCCTGGCCAACCACAATGTCCTCCTGGGTGCTCCTCTGGTTTCGGATGACGGAAGGAAACTACTATTCCGAACAGATTTCCGCGCTTATACTGACGACCCACTTTTCCCCCCTGAATCTACCCCAGGTGAAGCCTACTTTGCTGACTTGGATATGCAAACACTAGTGGCATTCCCGGCTGAGTACTTTAAACTCATACCTTCGGATGATTTCTCACAGTTCGTGTATGGACGGTATTCTACGTCAGGGCTCAGTATCTATCTGATGGATCCAGAAAAGGGAACACTAGAGCAACTAGCACAAACAGGTTCCATCGACGCCAAGTATGACTTTTCAGGCGATAAGTTGGTCTACGTCGATGGCAAGGCCGGCTATACGATTGGCGCGGATGGCAGCATAGCTGTGGAAGTTGCAGGTCCTAATACAACTGATCACGAAGTGTACGTCTTAGACTTGAAAACCGGAAGCAGTAAGAACATTTCCAACAATCCGGATCGATTCGATACCTACCCCAAGATTTCCCGCAATGGCAAGGTGGTCTACCTCTCCATCCAGGAGAATAGTTCCGATGTCTTCCTAGCCGACCTGAGCAGGGGTGGCAAACCGGTCAACATTACCAACTCAGAGAACACTGAAAGCCAACCTTCGATAAGTGCAGACGGTAGGATGGTTTCGTATTTGTCTAGGGAGAAAACAGGGCTCTTCAGAATAGTTGTCTACGATACTGACAAGAAGAAGGTTGTCTATACCTCAGAACCTGCAACATACCGTACTCTGGAGATCTTCCCAGCAGGGGACAAGGTAGCAGTCATTGAGGACCAACCCGCACAGCCTGGAACCGAAGGGACTCCGACCGCTGCTCAGCCTGAGTATAGGCTCAAGATCATTGACATCCCCTCTGGAGAGACGGAAACCATACCCGGAAACATCCGCTACTTCACGATATCTCGACCAGATGGGAGATACATAGGATATGCCGAAGTGGGCGATACCATAGAGAAAAGGATTCCAACAACAGTAACGGATACTGGATTTGAGTATGGAACGAGGGAAGACGTTGGATATCGCGGATACATTAGAGAGGTGGGTGGATGATCTCGAAGGCGCACCCGCAGGCGACCAAGAACCGGCGGGAGATCGGGTAGGGGGGCAACTCGCAGGGGTTCGGATGTAGCTGCAGCCCTTCAGGCCTGCTCGGTTTGCAGGGCTAAAGCCCTGCAGCTACGCTGCAACGGCCATGCCCGAACTTCCAGGGTCCAGCCCGCGAACAGCCCGCTCGTCCTGAGCCTGTCGAAGGACGAGCGGTGGCGAAAGCTCGGATCGATGCCCGAGCTCCCCGAAGTCGAGACCATCCGCCGCGACCTCCTGCCGCGCGTGGTGGGGCGCACCATCACCCACGTTTTCCTGTCGCCGGATGCCCCGCGGCTGGTGCGCTGGCCCTCGCCGGCCGAGTTCTGCCGCGCCCTGCCTGGACAGCGCATCGAGGCCATCTCCCGCCGGGGCAAGTACCTCCTCTTCCACCTCTCCGACGGCCCTGCCTGGGCCGAGTGTCGGCCGGCCTGTCGGCCCCGGCAGGCACGGCGCTACCTCATCGTCCACCTGCGCATGACCGGCGCCCTCCTCCATCGACCCCAGGACGCACCAGATGATCCCTATCTCTGGATCTGCTTTTCTCTGGATGATAGCAGCGAACTGCGGTACACTGACCTGCGCAAGCTGGGCAGCATGTGGCTGGTGGAAGAACCAGAGGCGATCGTGGGCAAGCTGGGGCCCGATGCTCTGGAGGGGCTGAGTTGGCAGGCCCTGCGCTCGCTCACAGACGGCAGATCGGCTCCCATCAAGGCGGTGCTGATGGACCAGCAGGCGCTGGCCGGCCTGGGCAACATCTACTCGGAGGAGGCGCTGTTCCTGGCGGGCATCCACCCTCGGCGGCCAGCCAAAAGCCTGAACGACGACGAGGTGACGCGGCTGCACCGGGCTATCGGCAAAGTCCTGGCCGAGGCGCTGGGTCATCGCGGCAGCAGCTTCCGCGACTATGTGGACGCTGAGGGCCGCCAGGGGCAGCACCAGTGGCACGTGAGGGTCTATCGCCGCACCGACGAGCCCTGCTACACCTGCGGCACCCAGATTCAGCGCATCAAGCTAGGCGGGCGCAGCACCCATTTCTGCCCCCGCTGTCAGAGACGAATGGATGGAGACCATCGGCGCCGACCCCGCCACCTACCGCGCCGTGCGGCAAGCGATGCTTGAGAGCAGAGACGGCGACAGCGTCGGCCTCGCGCCGCGCCTGGAGGGCGGCCGGCTGGTGTATCAGCGGCGGGCGGTGTGGCTGGTGGACGCTAAGCCCCTCGGCTGATATCCTCATAACTGCAGACCTACCTACCGGCAGGCAGGTCCACGGCTTGGACGGCAACTGCCCCGATTCATCGGGGCAGAAATGAAACTAGTACCAGAAAGGGGGACTAGGATGACGGAAGCAGTAATCGTTGATGCTGTGCGCACGCCCTTCGGAAGGGCGGGAGCCAGAGGGGTCTTGAAGGACATCACCCACGTGGACATGGTGGTGCCCTTGATGAAGGCCATCGTCGAGCGGAACAAGCTGGATCCGAACT
>CAYGYF010000103.1:0-5651 GCA_964354065.1 uncultured Dehalococcoidia bacterium
GGCACTTGCTGGTGCGCTTCAGGAGGTCGGCCAGGTACTCGGAGATCTCGATGGAGATAGTGCCCACCAGCACCGGCCGGCCCTGAGCGTGCATCTCTTCGAACTCCCTTACCACCGCCCTGAATTTCCCCTCCGGCGTGCGATAGATGAAGTCGGGATGGTCCTGGCGGATCATCGGCATGTGGGTGGGGATGCTCATCACCGGCAGTCGGTAGATCGTGTGGAACTCCTCGCTCTCGGTGGCGGCCGTGCCGGTCATGCCAGCCAACTTCTCGTAGAGACGGAAGTAGTTCTGGAGGGTGATGGTGGCGTAGGTGACGCTCTCCCGCTGGACGCGCACCCCCTCCTTGGCCTCCACCGCCTGGTGGAGGCCATCCGACCAGCGGCGGCCGAACATCAGGCGGCCGGTGAACTCGTCGACGATGACCACCTCGCCGTCTTTCACCACGTACTCGCGGTCGCGCTGGTAGATGGCCTGGGCCTTGAGGGCGGCCTCCAGGAAGCGGGTTAGGCGGTAGTTCTCGGGGTCATACAGGTTCTTGATGTTCAGCCACTTCTCCAGCTTGGAGACCCCATCCTCGGTCAGCGACACCGAGCGCGTCTTGTGGTCGATGGTGAAATCCGTCTCCGGCTGGAGCCGCGGCACCAGCCGGGCGAACATCTTGTACATCTCCTCCGTCTCTTCGGCGGGGCCGCTGATGATCAGAGGCGTGCGGGCCTCGTCGACGAGAATGTTGTCCACCTCGTCGACGATGGCATAGTGCTGGGGATGCTCCTCGCGCTGCACCACCTGGGAGAGGTCCACCACCATGTTGTCCCGCAGGTAGTCAAAGCCGAACTCATTGTTGGTGCCGTAGGTAATGTCGGCCAGATAGGCCTCGCGCCGCGGCACCGGCCGCAGGTGGCGCAGGCTGGGGTTGTCGCTGTTGAACGCGGGATCGTAGACGTAGGCGGCGTCGTGCTGGAGGCAGGCGACCGTCAGGCCCAGGGTGTGATAGATGGGCCCCATCCAGGTCGTGTCGCGCTTGGCCAGGTAGTCGTTTACCGTCACCAGGTGAGCGCCCAGGCCCTCCAGGGCGTTGAGATACAGGGGAAGGGTGGCCACCAGCGTCTTGCCCTCACCCGTCTTCATCTCGGCGATCTTGCCCTGATGAAGGACAATGCCCCCCAGCACCTGAACGTCGTAGTGGCGCTCGCCCAGGCGCCGCCTGGCCATCTCCCGCACCACGGCGAAGGCCTCGGGCAGAATGTCATCCAGAGTTTCCCCATCGGCCAGGCGCTGGCGGAACTCGTCCGTCTTGGCCCGCAGCTCGCCATCGCTGCGGGGGGCCACCTCCTCCTCCAGGTCGTTGATCTCCTCCACCAGGGGCTGAACCTTCTTCAGCTCCCTCTCACTGCTCTCGCCGATGATGCCCGCAAGCCACTTGAGCATGGCGAACCTTACTGGAACAGCTCCCCTACCGAATGACCAGTGTGGATGCGCCGAATGGCCTCTCCCAAAAGGGGTGCCAAAGACAAAACGGTGATCTTGGGCAACCGCTTCTCTACCGCCAGGGGAATAGTATCGGTCACCACCAGCTCTCTGATCGGCGACTCCTCGATCCTCTGCACGGCCGGCCCCGACAGGACGGGGTGGGTGCAGCAGGCGTAGACCTTGGCCGCCCCGTGCTGACGCAGCATGTCGACGGTCGCTACCAGGGTGCTGCCAGTGTCCACCTCGTCGTCCACAATCAGGGCATTCATGCCCCCCACCTCGCCGATGATATTGACGGCCTCTGCCCGCTGTTCGTTGCTGATCCGCCGCTTCTCCACGATGGCCAGGGGAACGTCCAGACGGTCGGCCACGTTGCGGGCGCGCTTAGCGTCGCCCACATCCGTGGACACCACTGTCAGATCGGGGATGCCCTTGTCCTTGAAGTAGCGGCTGAGGATGTACAGGGCGGTCAGCTCGTCTACCGGGATGTTGAAGAAGCCCTGGATCTGGCCGGCGTGGAGGTCCACGGTGATCAGGCGGTCGGCTCCCGCCGTCTCGATGAAGTTGGCCACCAGCCGCGCACTGATGGGCACCCGTGGCTGGTCCTTCTTGTCGCTGCGGCCATAGGCATAGTAGGGCACGACGGCCGTGATCCGCCCGGCAGAGGCCCGCTTGGCGGCATCGATCATGATAAACAGCTCCATCAGGCGATCATTGACCGGCGACACGATCGGCTGCACCAGGAACACGTCGCGGGCGCGAATGTTCTCGCAGAAGCGCACAAAGATGTTCTCGTTGCTGAACTGGAAAACCTCGCACCGTCCCAGGGGCATCTCCAGATAGTCGCAGATGGCCTGGGCGAGCTGGGGGTGAGCGTTACCGCTGAAGACACGTAAGTCCTGATACACCGAATCGTCTCTCCTTGCCTGCCTCTGCCAGCCGAGATCAATATAGCATAAAGGATACAGAAAGAGGTATCGACGCCTCAGCGGTGAACCTTTCGGCCAGCGAAAGCGTTATACAGAGAGGAAGAGACCGGAAGCGATCTGCTTCCGGCTGGGCTGGTGGGCAGGCGCTTGTCTGGTAGACAGCCCCAACATACCAGCAGAGGCGGGCGCCGTAAAGGGGCGGCGACTAATTCTTTTTCTGCCACGCTGTTTTCTGTTGACAAGCGCCTCCTTTTGATGGTATAGTAATCGATTGATGGATGTAGGGTACTCCCCGACTTCCTGTTTCCCCATTTGTTGTCCGCCATAGCACTTTGTGTCTTCTAGCCACACGAGCGGCCACCGACTTAAGTAGCCCTCAGGAGGTTTTTTGTCTATGACCATGGCCAGGGACTTCTCCCGGGACAGGAATAGTATCCCCCAGTTGCGGAAATCCTACTCGCGTATCCCCGAAGTCATCCAGGTTCCCAACCTGATTCGCATCCAGCTGGACTCCTTCGCCTGGTTCAAGGAGCAGGGCCTGCGCGAACTGTTCGACGAGATCTCCCCCATCCAGGACTTCACCGGCAGCCGTTTGGAGATGCGCTTCGGCGAGTACCACTTCGACCCGCCCAAGCACTGCGAGGCCGAGTGCCGCGAGCGGGACACGACCTACGCCGCGTCGCTGGGGGTCAATGTTCAGCTTCTCGTCAAGGAGACCGGCGAGGTCAAGGAACAAGAGATCTTCATGGGGGATTTCCCCCTCATGACCGACAACGGCACCTTCATCATCAACGGCGCCGAGCGGGTGGTGGTATCCCAGCTTGTGCGCTCCCCCGGGGTCTACTTCACCCTGATGCGTGATCCCACCAGCGGCCGCGACCTCTGCTACGCCAAGCTCATCCCCAACCGCGGCGCCTGGCTGGAGTTCGAAACGAGCAACAAGAGCGTGGTCTCCGTCAAGGTCGACCGCAAGAAGAAGATTCCCATCACCACCCTTTTGCGGGCCATCGACGAGGACCCCAAGATCAAAGACGAGCAGCAACTGGGCACCAACGAGCGCATCCTGGCCCTGTTCGAGGGCGTGGACACCCATCCCGACCACCACTACATTCGCGCCACCCTCGATCGAGAGCCTTCTCAGAACAAGGGAGAGGCCCTCCTGGAGTTCTATCGCCGTCTGCGGCCAGGTGACCCCCCCACCCTGGACAACGCTCGCAAGCTGATCAAAGATCTCTTCTTCAACCCTCGTCGCTACGACCTGGGCAAGGTGGGACGGTACAAGCTCGACAAGCACCTGAACCATAAGGAGCCCCAGGACACTCGCATCCTCGTGCCCCAAGACCTCGTGGACATCGCCCGCGAGATCGTTCGCCTGAACAATGGAGAGGGCCGCTCCGACGACATTGACCATCTCGGCAATCGCCGCCTGCGCACGGTGGGCGAGTTGATCCAGAACCAGTTCCGCATCGGCCTGCTGCGCATGGAGCGAGTCGTGCGCGAGCGTATGACCATCACCGACCCCGCCACCACCTCTCCTACCGCCCTGATCAACATCCGGCCGGTGGTTGCCGCCATCAAGGAGTTCTTCGGCGGCTCTCAGCTTTCCCAGTTCATGGACCAGACGAACCCCCTGGCCGAGCTAACCCACAAGCGCCGTCTCTCCGCCCTCGGCCCGGGTGGCCTCTCCCGTGACCGCGCCGGCTTCGACGTGCGCGACGTCCACCACAGCCACTACGGCCGCATCTGCCCTATTGAGACGCCTGAAGGCCCCAACATCGGCCTCATCGGCAGTCTGGCCACCTACGCCCGCGTCAACGAGTACGGCTTCATCGAAACCCCCTATCGCAAGGTCATCCGGGAGCTGCCCAACAATTCGCCCGAACTCGTCGGCCGCTTCCTGAGGCAGGATGTCAAGAGCGAGCGGGGCAGGCTCATAGCGCCGGCCGGCGCCGAGGTGACCGATGAGCTGGCCAAGAAGCTGGCCAAGCTGCCACCCACCACCATCGCTGTCCGACCCTTCGTCTCCGACCAGGTCCTCTACCTGTCGGCAGACGAGGAAGAGCGCTACGTGGTGGCCCAGGCCAACGAGCCTCTGGATGAGCGCAACCACTTCATCGAGAGCAAGCTAGAGTCCCGCTTCGGCAGCCGCTTCATCACAGCCACCCCGGACCACGTGGACCTCATGGACCTATCTCCTAAGCAGATCGTCTCCGTCGCCACCTCCCTGATCCCCTTCCTGGAGCACGATGACGCCAACCGCGCCCTCATGGGCTCGAATATGCAGCGTCAGGCCGTGCCCCTGGTGCGGCCGGAGGTAGCGCTGGTGGCCACCGGCATGGAGCGCCAGGCGGCCATCGACTCCGGCCAGGTCGTCTTCGCTGAGGATGAGGGCGAGGTGGCAAGCTGCACCGCTCGCCACATCCGCGTCCGCTACGACAACGGCCAAGAAGGGGCCTACGACCTGTCGAAGTTTATCCGCTCCAACCAGGGAACCTGCATCAACCAGAGGCCCATCGTCCGCAAAGGCCAGCGGGTGCAGAAGGGAGAGCCCCTGGCCGATAGCTCCTCCACCGACCAGGGCGAGCTGGCCCTGGGCCAGACCCTTCTCTGCGCCTTCATGAGCTGGGAGGGCTACAACTTCGAGGATGCCATCATCATCTCCGACGCAGTGGCCCGCGACGACAAGTTCACCTCCGTCCACATTGAGAAGCACGAGGTGGAGGCGCGCGACACCAAGCTGGGGCCAGAGGAGATCACCCGCGATATACCCAACGTGGGTGAGGAGAGCCTGCGCAACCTGGACGAGGAGGGGATCATCCGCGTCGGCGCTGAGGTTCAGGCAGGCGACATCCTGGTCGGCAAGATCACCCCCAAGGGGGAGACAGAGCTTACCGCCGAGGAGAAGCTCCTGCGGGCCATCTTTGGCGAGAAGGCTCGCGAGGTGAAGGACACCTCCCTACGCGTACCCCACGGCGAGCGGGGCAAGGTCATCGACGTCAAGGTCTTCTCCCGCGCCAACCACCAGGAGCTGCCGGCGGGGGTCAACAGGATGGTGCGGGTATGCATCGCCCAGCGGCGCAAGGTCGCCGCTGGCGATAAGATGGCCGGCCGCCACGGCAACAAGGGCGTCATCTCTCGCATCCTGCCCGCCGAGGACATGCCCTACCTGCCCGATGGCACCCCCGTCGACATGATCCTCAACCCCATCGGCGTGCCCAGCCGCATGAACATCGGCCAGGTGCTGGAGA
>CAYGYF010000104.1:0-5643 GCA_964354065.1 uncultured Dehalococcoidia bacterium
GCGGCGATGCGCCTGTCGGCCTCGTCCGCCTGCTTCAGGGCCAGCTCCTCGGTGATGGTGACGAAGGCCTCGACGCGCTCCTCGACCTGGTGGATGCGGTCGAGGACGGCCTGGGTGAGCTCGCGCGAGGACAGCTCGCGGCGGGCGAGGAGGGCGGCGGCTTCGTGGATGGTCAGGTCGTAGAGATTCAGCGGTGGCATCCCAGGCGCCTACTCCAGGACCGCCCGCACGCGGAAGAAGCCGCCCTCGGACAGGGGGGCGTTGGCCAGGATGTCCTCGGTCGGGTAGGACGGGCGCGGCTCGTCGTCGCGCATCACGTTCTCCAGGGCGAGGGTGTGGGAAGTGGGAGGGACGCCCTCGGTGTCCACCTGCTGGAGGACCTGGAAGTAGTCGATGATCTGGGAGAGCTGCTCCTGGAAGCGGGCGATGTCCTCCTCGCTGAGGCCCAGGCGGAAGAGCAGAGCGACGTGGCGGACTTCCTTGCGGGTGATGGCCATGGCTGTTCCCTTCCCTTCGGCATCCTCCGAAGGCGGATCCGCCTCCGGCGGATGCAGGCTCAGGACAAGTATAGCAAGGGGGTTCGGGTGGAGAAAGGGACGGCTGGTTGCTGGCGAGGGCTGGCCCTGCTAACATACGTTAGGTTGTGGTTGAGGACGTGAAGACAGCACCCGCCCCTGACGGTGCCTGCCTGCCGACAGGCAGGGCCGGCTTAGGCCAGCCCAGCTACGTTTGGCGCTTCGGGCTGGAGCGCCGCCTGAGCCTCATCCGCCGCTATGTGCCCCTGGAAGGTCGCCGCATTCTGGATATCGGCTGTGGCATCGGCACCTTCGTCCAGCGTCTGAGGGAGTTCTCGGCGGACGTCTACGGGGTGGACGTGGACCAGGAGCGGGTTCGGCGGGGGACATTGGCTTTGCCTCAGCTGGCGATAGCGGTGAGCGAGAGCCTGCCCTTCGCCGATGAGACCTTCGATGTCGTCCTGCTGCACGAGGTGCTGGAGCACGTCCGCGACGATCGCCTCACTCTGGGGGAGGCCTGCCGGGTGACCCGGCCCGGCGGCAGGGTCGTTATCTATTGTCCGAACCGTCTGTACCCCTTCGAGACTCACGGCATTGTCGTGGGTAAGCGCTACGTCTTCGGCAACATCCCTTTGGTGAGCTACCTGCCCGATCCGCTACGGCGGCGGCTGGCACCCCACGTGCGCGCCTACACTCGGCGGGGCCTGAGGCGGCTGTTCGCCGGCCTGGCGGCAGCGCCCATCGTCCATACGTGCGTCTTTCCGGGATTCGACAACGTGGCGGCGCGCAGCGGCCTGGCGGCATCGATCTTGCGGGGCGTTCTCTATCCTCTGGAAAAGACGCCCCTACGTAACCTTGGCCTGTCTCATTTCGTTGTATTGGAAAGGAAGGGATAGCAGGCGCATGGCTGGAGCATACGGGTCGAGGCGGCGGCGGCTGCGCCGGCTGAACGGCGGTCGCCGGCGCTCGGGCGCGCCGTGGTGGCTGTGGCTGCTGGCTCTCTTGGGCCTGCTGGCACTGACGGCGCTGGCGGTGGGCGGGGGCGTCTCCTTCGCGGTCTATCGCTACTACGCCGCTGACCTGGAGGCTCCTGACCTCGCCCTGGCGCGCACGGGCTCAGCGGGGAGCCGCATCTTCGACCGCAACGGCAACCTCCTGTACGAGTTCGTAGACCCCCTGTCCGGCCTGAGGAATCCCGTCCCCTTGACGGAGATATCCCCCTGGCTGGTCAAGGCGACCATCTCCACCGAGGACGCCAGCTTCTACGACAATCCGGGCGTGAACGTAAGGGGTGTGTTGCGGGCGGCGGTGGAGAACTTGACTCCCTTCGGCCCTGGCTTCCTGAAGGGAAGTGGCGGCAGCTCCATCACTCAGCAGTTGGTTAAGAACGTCTACATTCCGGAGAAGGAGCGCAGCCAGCGCTCGATAGGCCGCAAGATCAAAGAGGTGGTCATGGCGCTGGAGCTGAAGCGGCGCTACGGTGACGACCAGATCCTGGGCTGGTATCTGAATCAGGTGTACTACGGCAACTTCGCCTATGGGGCGGAGGCGGCGTCCTGGCGCTACTTCGGCAAGCCAGCCAAGGACTTAACGCTGGCGGAGGCGGCGATGCTGGCTGGCATGCCTCAGGCGCCGGGTGACTACACTCCGGCCATCCCCGAGAACCGGCCAAAGGCCTTCGAGCGCCAACACTACGTGCTGGACTTGATGGTGGAGCACGGCTACATCACTCAGGAGCAGGCGGAGGAGGCGAAGAAAGAGGAGCTGTCCTTCGAGGAGGGCAGCTTTCCCATCCGGGCGCCCCACTTTGTGTTCTACGTGAAGGACGTCCTGACCAAGATGTGCCAGAAGGGGATGCTGGAACTGCCGGAGGACACCGACTGCCTGAACCTGGTCTACCGCGGCGGCTTGCGGGTCACCACCAGCCTCGACCTGGTCTTACAGCAGACCGGCGAGGACATCGTGGAGGAGAAGATCAGCGCCAGCGAGGGGCGCTCTCTGGGCCACAACGCGGCCGCGGTGGTAATCGAGCCGGCCACGGGCGAGATCCTGGCGATGGTGGGCAGCCGCGACTACTTCCGCGAGGACATCGACGGGCAGGTGAACATTACCACCTCGGAGCGGTCGCCGGGCTCCTCGGTCAAGGTCTACACCTATCTCACCGCCTTCCTCCAGGGCTGGACGCCGGCCACGATAGTGAGGGATGAGCCCATCGACATCAAGTCGGCCAGCGGCAAGCCGATCCAGAACTGGAACTACGCGTTCAAGGGGCCGGTCACCGTGCGGACGGCTCTGGCCGAATCGATAAACATCCCAGCGGTCAGGACGATACTGGCGGTGGGCATCCCCAATGTGATCGACACCGCCCACAAGATGGGCATCACCTCGCTGAACGACCCCGACCGCTATGGCCCAGCCCTGACCATTGGCGGCGGCGAGGTCACGCTGCTCGACCATACCTACGCCTTCAGCGTCCTGGCCAACAACGGCCTGATGGTGGGCATGCCGACGGTGGAAGATCTCCCGTCGGGCTACCGCCGGCTCGACCCGGTGGCGGTCCTTAAGGTGGAGAACGCCCTGGGTACGGTGCTGTACGAGTACGGCGGGGCGGATGCCCTGCAAGTGGTGCCGGCACCCTACGCCTATCTGATAACCGACATCCTCTCCAAGAGCGCTATCCAGTGGGCTGGGCTCACCATCTCTCGCCCAGCGGCCACCAAGACGGGCACCAGCGAGGATTTCCGCGACAACTTGGTGATGGGCTACAGCCCCGACCGGGCAGTGGGCGTCTGGATGGGCAACGCCGATAACACCCCCATGGCCGAGGGCACCTTCAGCGCTGCCGGCGCGGGGCCGATATGGCGGGCGCTGATGGAGGCTGCCCACGAGGGGATCGAGCCTCACGACTTCGTGGTGCCGGAGGGCGTGGTGTTCATGAATTGTGCCGGGCGGTCGGAGGCGTTTGTGGAGGGCAGCAAGTGCAGCTACGTGCAGCCGAAGCCTGCCCCGACGCCTGCCCCGACGCCTGCCCCTAGCGCGACGCCGGGAGCGGCCTCCACCGGGGTTCCCGCTACACCTAAGCCCACCGCGGCGGCCAGCCCGGCGGCTACTCCTGTCGCTACGCCGGTCAGCACGCCGCAACTGCAGCCCACCGCTTCCCCCACTCCGCTGCCCACTCCCGCCAGCCAGTAGCCCTCCCTTGATCCCCATATGTTTGATTCTGGGGGACACCCCCAGACCCCCGCCAGAGGGGCTCCGCCCCTCTGGACTCCCCGGCAGGGTTGCGCTATGGCCCCCAGGCCTTAGTATGTAGGATTGATTTGCGATGAAGGGCTGTTCGGGGGACGCGGTTGCAGGAAGATAGTCTTCCGGCGGAGGTGCGGCGGGCGTTCCGCATCGGGCTGGACCGGGCGCAGGCATGTGACATAGGCCGAGCTAGGGCATAGAGAAGCTGACCTGGGATTTGCTGGCGCTTCCCGCACCGTGAGACAATCTAGACCGATCATATGGAGAAGAAGAGGCGTCCATCCTTTATACGCATCAGACGGACCGGAGGGCGTCGCCCTGAGGGCGGGAGCAGAGGTACCGAGTCGCTCCGTCAGGGAGACGAGTCTCTAGAGGCGGAGGGTGCCGAGCCGAGCGAGCTCCACACGCGGGTCGTCATCCCCCGCCAGGAGCGAGCCGCTCCCGAACCCTACTCCGAGTCGGACATAGAGCTGCGTGAGGTGCGCTACGGCGCGACCGCTCGCGGGCCCTATCTGCGGATTGTCCCACGCCGGCGGCGGTTCGTGCGCGTCGCTCCGGGCTACTTCGAGGCCACCCGCTTGGCCAGCCGACCGAGAGACACCCTCGGTCGCTACCTCGCCAACTTCAAGCGGGTGGTCATCGGCAGCCCATTCGCCACCTCCCAGGCGATCCACGAACGCCTAACCAAGGTCAAGGCGCTGCCCATCTTCTCGTCGGACGCACTGTCCTCCTCCGCGTACGGGACGGAGGAGATCCTGATCATGCTGGTGCTGGCGGGCTCGGGGGCGCTGTCCAACGCGCTGCCCATCACGATGGTGATCGTCCTGATGCTGGCCATCCTGACGCTTTCCTACCGCCAGACGATCAAGGCCTATCCCAGCGGCGGCGGGGCCTACATCGTGGCGCACGAGAACCTCGGGCAGGGCCCGGGGCTAACAGCGGCGGCGGCGCTAATGGTGGACTATGTCCTCACTGTTGCGGTCAGCGTCGCGGCCGGGGTGGCGGCCGTCACTTCGGCAGTGCCTGACCTATATGATGTCAGGGTCGTACTGGCGGTGGCGGTGGTAGCAGTTTTCGCCTGGGGCAACCTGAGAGGGATTCGAGAGTCGGGCACGATGTTCGCCGCGCCCACGTATTTCTTCATCCTCGCCATGGGGACGATGATCGTGGTCGGCCTGGTCAAGGTGGTAATGGGAGACGCGCCGGGGTCGCTCCTGCACGGAGGGCCGCCGCGGGAGACGGTGGCGGCCACCCAGGGGCTCACTCTGTTCTTGGTGCTGCGAGCATTCTCATCGGGGAGCGCGGCGCTGACGGGAGTGGAGGCGATCTCCAACGGCGTGCCGGCGTTCAAGCCGCCAGAGAGCCAGAACGCGCGGACGACGTTGGTGATGATGGCCTGCATCCTGGGCTTCCTGGTGCTGGGCGTGACGTACCTGAGCAGTCGCTACGGGCTGGTGCCGGCGGAAAAGGAGACCATCGTGTCGATGCTGGGGCGAGAGGTCCTGGGCAAGAACGTACTGTACTACGGATACCAGGCAGCGACGGCACTCGTGCTGTTTATGGGAGCCAATACCAGCTTCGCGGATTTCCCACGGGTGTCAGCGATCCTGGCCAAGGATAAGTACATGCCGCGGCAGTTTGCCTTCAAGGGAGACCGTTTGGCCTTCTCCTACGGCATCGTCCTCCTGGCAGCCGCCGCGTCCCTCCTGCTGGTCGCCTTCGGTGGAGTGGTGACCAGGCTGATCCCTCTGTATGCCGTGGGTGTTTTCCTTTCGTTCACGCTGTCGCAGTCGGGTATGGTGAAACACTGGTGGCGGTTGCGAGAGACGGGCTGGCGCACGAGCATGGTGATTAACGGCGTGGGAGCGAGTATGACGGCGGT
>CAYGYF010000105.1:0-5640 GCA_964354065.1 uncultured Dehalococcoidia bacterium
CGCGGCGGCTGGGACGTGGTGGTGACCGAGAACCCCAACAACCCGGTGGGCGATCTCAAGGCTGCCCTCGAAGGCAACCCCTCAGTGGACACCTCCCGTTTCGCTGCCATGGGCGCTGTCCTCTTCCCCAACCTGTTCGTGGGAACGGAGGTCCGCCAGGTCCGGGACAGCGCTATGGGGGCCGAATGGTGGGACTACCCCGTCCAGGGCCTGGACGACGGCTTCCTGGCAGCGGCGCGCATCCCTCTCCAGACGCGGGCGCGCGAATATCAGGACGACGCCGCCGTTTGGCAGGCCCTGCGTACCACACCCGGCCTGGCGGTGGTGGACGCCAATGCCGTGGCCGGGGGCGGCGGCTTCGGGCCACCCGGGGAGTTCACTCTCGACGGCGTGAAGCAGTCCGATAAGGTGATGGACCCGCCCACCCTGGAGGTCCGCGACCCCGCCAGCAAGCGGACGGCCTCCGTCAAGGTGGTGGGCATCACCAACTTGGGGGCGTCCGCCAACTTCTTCGGCATCTACGTGTCCAAAGCGACGTTCGAGGACGTCTTCGGGCCGCCCAAGTTCTCGCGCTTCTACATAAAGCTCGAGCCGGGCGTGAATGCCAGCAAGACGGCCAAGGCCATCGAGGCGGCGCTGGTCAGCCGCGGGGCCCAGGCCGACTCCCTGAAGCAGATGCTCGAGGAGCAGCAGGCCACTTCCAACGCCTTCTTCTACGTGATCCAGGGGTTCATGGGCCTCGGCTTGCTGGTGGGCACGGCCGCCGTGGGCGTCATCGCCTTCCGCTCGGTGGTGGAGCGGCGACAGGAGATCGGCATGCTGCGGGCCATCGGCTACAAGCGAAGCGCGGTGGCCCTGAGCTTCCTGATGGAGTCCTCCTTCATCGCCCTGCTGGGGGTTGCCTCGGGAATAGGCCTGGCCCTTCTTCTATCCTTCAACCTGCTCAGCAGCGAGGCGTTCGGGAACATGCATATGGCCTTCATTGTCCCCTGGTGGCAGCTAATCATTATCGCCGCCTTCGCCTATGGCACCTCCTTCCTGATGACTGTCATCCCCTCGCGCCAGGCCTCCGGCGTCGCCATTGCCGAGGCCCTGCGCTACGAGTAGGGATTACCCATTGATGGGGGTGTCATCGATCGTCAGCAACGCCATATGGGGGATGAGGAGTAATAGGTGAGGTGGGGGTTTAGAGCATGAGTATTGGCGGTTCCTCTCAACCGGAGTTCGCAGATTCACTGGGCGAGCCTGCAGGTCCTTCTGATGATCGTCAGGCTGCCATCGAGGTGAACCAACTCCACAAGAGCTACGGCGAGGTCGAGGCGGTTCGCGGGATCAGCTTCAAGGTCGCGGCGGGGGATACCTTTGGGTTTCTCGGCCCTAACGGTGCCGGCAAGTCCACCACTATTTCGATGCTGTGCACCCTGATCCGACCGACGGAGGGGCATGCGCGTGTCGCTGGCTTCGACGTGGTAAGGCAGGCAAGGGAGGTGCGCCGCCGCATCGGTTTGGTATTCCAGGACACCACCCTTGACGATTACCTCACCGCTGAAGAAAACCTCCGCTTTCATGCCGAGCTCTATGGTATGTCTGGATCGCCCGTGGCTTCTCGCATCCGCCAGGTACTCACAATGGTGGAACTCTGGGATCGGCGCGGAAGTATCGTGCGCACCTTCTCGGGTGGGATGAAGCGCCGGCTCGAGATCGCGCGCGGCCTTCTGCATTCACCCCGCGTGCTCTTTCTCGACGAGCCGACCCTGGGCCTCGATCCCCAGACCCGCAGTCATGTCTGGAGCTACATCGATGAACTCAGGCAGCGTGAAGATATCACCATATTCATGACAACACATTACATGGACGAAGCCGAGTACTGTGATCGCATCGCGATCATTGATCAGGGCGAGATTGTGGGCAGCGGCACCCCCGCGGCGCTGAAGGCCAGCGTTGGCCAGGACCGAGTGCAGTTGCGCACCGACGACGATACCGCCGCCATAGTGGCCCTCCAAGAGCGCTTCGGGCTGGAAGCAAAGGTGAGCGAGGGCGGGGTCGCCCTATACGTGCCTGGCGGGGCGGAGTTCGTTCCTCGCCTGTTCGCGGAGCTAGGCGTACCGATCCGTTCAGTCAATGTGGCCCGTCCCACTCTCGACGATGTCTTTATGGCATACACCGGGCGCACCATTCGTGATGCTGAAGCCTCTGCCAGCGACCACCTCCGGGCCGGACCCTTTATGCGTGCTAGAAGGAGCAGGTAGAAATGGCCACCGACATCGCTGAAGTGGTCTCCGCGCGGATTGCTGGCGGGTCTTGGTATGACGACCTGCGAGCGGTGCGCGTCGTCTGGAAACGAGAGCTTATCCGGTTCTTCCGTGCCCGTATCCGGATAGTCACCTCCCTAGCCCAGCCAGTACTCTTCCTGTTCGTCTTGGGGACGGGCTTGTCGCCGTTGGTACAGAATGGACCAGGCCAGAGCATAGACTTCCGTACATTCTTGTTTCCTGGCGTCATAGCCATGACGGTGCTTTTTACCTCGATCTTTTCCGCCATCTCCATCGTGTGGGACCGGGAGTTTGGCTTCCTGCGCGAGATGTTGGTAGCGCCGGTGCGACGCGGGTCATTGGTTCTTGGTAAGTGTCTGGGCGGCGCGACAATCGCCACGTTGCAGGGCGTAATCATACTGGCGCTCGCTCGCCTCGTGCACGTACCATACTCACCTATCTTGTTGCTAACACTAGTGTGCGAGATGGCCCTCGCGGCCTTCGCCCTCACGGCCTTCGGCGTTCTGGTGGCCAGCCGCCTGCAGCAGGTGGAATCGTTCCAGGTAGTCATGCAGTTCTTCGTCCTGCCGATGTTTTTTCTATCAGGCGCTATGTTTCCGCTCGGTCGCCTACCCACCTGGTTGCAGGTGCTCACCCGGCTCGACCCGTTAAGCTACGCAGTCGATCCCATGCGTCGGGCTGTCTTCTCCTACGTATCCGTGCCGGCGAACGTAGGTCAGACTTTGAACCAGGGAATGACCTGGAACGGCTGGCTCGTGCCGGTTGGGTTAGAGCTAGGGTTGGTTGGCCTGCTAGGAGTGATCATGCTCGTCGTCGCCATTGCCGAGTTCTCTCGCGCCGGGTAGCGCTGTAACAGGCGTCAGAGTGTGCTATGGGGTGCCAATATTTCGTCAGCGGAACGCTACCAGCCAGCTAGCGGAACGCTACCAGCCAGCTAGTTGACAAGGCGGGCATTGCGCGCGATCATGCGGACGATACCTGCGATCGCCGAGTTCACGCCAGCGAGAAGGAGGAAGCCATGGCCGCAGCCTACCCCGCCACCCTTGATGTGCCCTGTCCCGAGAAGCTCCCCAGAGACCAGGCCATACTTCACATCATCATCCTGTTCCTGTTCCCTATCGTCTCGGGGATCCTCTCGTTCCTGGCGTACATCGTCGCCCCCATCATCATCGCCTTGCGGGTCAACCAGAAGGGCGGTGACAAGTACATCGAGGAGGATTCGACTGAGTTTGGCCGCTACGGGAAGCTCTGGATGGCCATCCACAGCTACCTACTCTTCCTGACCAACGAAGCGCCCGAAAAGGCCATCGAGAGCGACGTGAAGGTCGAGTTCCGGCCCAGCGGCAACCCCACCTGGCTGCACGCCCTCTTCACCCAGATCCTCCTCATCCCCCACGGCATCGCCCTGGGCCTCCTCGGCCTGGCCTTCATCCTCATCCTTCCCTGGACGGCCGTCGTCGCCCTCCTGAACGAGGCGTACCCGCGCCAGTTCTATGACTTCGTCCTCGGCTACCTGCGCTGGCAGACGAGGGTGACCGCCTACCTGTTCTCCCTGACGCAGGAATACCCTCCCTTCGCTTTCTAGCGGTCTGGGCCGCTGCCGAACAGACAGTTGCGAGACGAGAAGGGACGCTCGAAGAGCGAGATGCCCTTCTGGCTGCCCCTGACAGCCGTCGCCCTCCTGTCCATCGCGCTGGCCGCCTGCCGGGAAACACAGCCGAAGGTCCAGGGGCCGACAACCATCGATCTCGCCAGCCAGCGCCCCGCCCTCACCCTGTTCGGCGCTCGAGCCCAGGACAGGGTCAGCGCCGTCGCCAGCGGCGACGTTAACGGCGACGGCCACCCCGATATCATCGTGGGCGCCTTTGCCGCCGACGGCCCCGACGCCAGCCGCCCCGACGCCGGCGAAGCCTACGTGATCTTTGGCCCGCCGGACGGGCGCAAGATCATCGATTTGGCGGCGGCCCAGCCAGACGTGACAATACTCGGCGCCGACAGCGGCGATTCCCTCGGCTTTGCGGTGGCCGCCGCCGACGTCAACGGCGATGGCATCGACGACATCCTGGTGGGAGCCCTCCTGGCCGACGGCCCCAATAACCAGCGGCCCAACGCTGGCGAGGCCTACGTCATCTTCGGCTCACCGTCCCTGCCGGAAACCATAGACATCGCTTCCGGCCAGCAAGACCTCATCATCTTCGGCGACGAAGATGATGACCGCCTGGGCGTCGCCCTGGCCAGCGGCGACGCCAACGGCGACGCCCGCGCCGACATCCTGGTCGGCGCCTTCCTGACCGACGGACCCCAGAACGCCAGGTATCAGGGCGGAGAGGCCTACCTCATCTTCGGCTCGCCGTCCCTATCTGGCACCAGAGACATGGCCCTGGCCGGGTATGACCTGGCTATCATCGCCGCGGACGATGATGACCAGCTAGGCCACCACCTGGCGATGGGCGATCTGAACGACGACGGCCTGGACGACCTCATCCTCGCTGCCTTCAGGGCCGATGGCCCGAACAACGCCCGCGAAGACAGCGGCGAGGTCTATGTTCTCTTCGGCTCCCCCTCGCTCGCGGGCGCCCTCGACCTTGCCTCCAGCCCTCCCGACGTCGTCGTCACCGCGGCCGACGCCGGCGATGACCTGAGCGGCGCAGTGGCCAGCGGCGACGTCAACGGCGACGGCATCGCCGACCTCCTCATCGGCGCCCCCAGAGCCGACGGCCCAACCAACACCCGTGACGGCGCCGGCGAAGCCTACGTCATCTTCGGCTCGCCCTCCCTGGCCGGCACCTTCGACACCGCCCAGAGCCAACAGGCCGTCACCATCCTGGGTGCCGACGCCGGCGACCGGCTGGGCGCATCGATGGCCAGCGGCGACGTCAACGGCGACGGCACCGCCGACATCATCCTGGGAGCGGAAACAGCCGACGGCCGCCGAAACGCCAAACGAGACGCCGGCGAGGTGTACGTCGTTCTCGGCTCCCCTACCCTGGGCCCAACATTGGACATCGCCGAGAGCGACCAGAGCGCGACCGTCCTCGGCGCCCAGCCGGGCGATGTGCTCGGCGTCTCCGTCGCTGCCGCCGACTGGAACGGCGACGGCCGCGACGACGTGCTGGCCGCCGCTCGCGCCGCCGCCGAGCCCGATGGCACCAGGAAGGACGCCGGGGCGGCCTACGTCATCCCCATCAGCCCCTAGTCCGACCAGCCCAGAAAACGTAGCTGGCAGAAGGCAACCACTACCACCACACGCCGGGAATCACCGTCGCGCAGGCCGGACACTGCCCACCCGGCTGGATGCGATACTGCATCACATGAAAGCCAACCCGCTCCACCAGCAGCTCGTTGCAGTTGTGGCAGTAGGTGTTCT
>CAYGYF010000106.1:0-5609 GCA_964354065.1 uncultured Dehalococcoidia bacterium
GAAGCTACGGCGGCTCCAGCGGCGGCTACGGCCAGTCGCGGCGAGAGATGTACCCAGCCGTCTGTGCCCAGTGTGGCAAGCAGACAGAGGTGCCGTTTCAGCCCCGTGGCGATCGCCCCGTCTATTGCAGCGATTGCTTCAGCCAACAGCGCGTCAGCGCGCGGCGCTACTAGGCCGTGAACACAGGGGGGCGATTCGCCCCCCTGTGTTTTCTCTTGGGAGCTTACTATGGCAAAGAAACTGTACGTAGGCGGCCTGGCCTTCTCCACCACGGTCGATGAGCTTAAGGCGCTCTTCGAGCAGGTTGGCACAGTCGAGTCAGCAACCATCGTCACCGATAGGTTCTCGGGCCAGTCGAGGGGATTCGGATTCGTGGAGATGTCCACGAACGCCGAGGCCCAACAGGCCATTCAGCGCCTCAACGGCCAGACCGTCGCTGGCCGCGCCATCGTTGTCAACGAGGCGCGGCCGCAGGAGAAGCGGGACACCTTTCGCGGGGGCGGCGAGCGCCGGGGCGGTGGCCGCCGCGGGCGCTGGTAGGCCAGTCGACTCGGCCATCTTGCCCCGCCATAGGCAGCCCCAACCGCGGGGAGCAGTTCCAGCAGGCGACTGGCCTGGTCACGCCAATAGCTTTTCGTACGTGGTCGAACGTTCCTCTTTGTCGATACGTCGCAGCACGTAGTCGCAGTCTGTACAGCGAAATGTTGGCTTGCCGCCGCGCTCGAGAAACATGTGGCCACGACACTTCGGGCACGGCCTCAAGTGCAAGGCCGCCAGGCTCTGGCTGAGATGTCCAAACACTCCAGGCGATTCTTGGGCGTCTTCTTCTCGGTACTGAGTGTGGCCGCATTGGAGGCATCCAAGGTAGGAACCGAAGCCATCGGAATGGAGAAAGAGGTCGCCACGGCATCTTGGACAGGCTCTGGCGTACATTTGCGTGCCTCCTCTAGCTAGCTCTACCTCGCCCTTCGCTCCCGGCTGAGAGGGGCAGCCCCCGGGGGCCGGCTCCCGAGGGCTCGACTGAACAGTTCTCTCAGTGTTCGCGCCTCCCCCGCTCTCCGCTCGGCACGTCTTGGGCAGGTAGCAGGCCCTCGCCGTGTCTACCGCCACACTACTCCTGGATGCCACCCTTGTTAAGACCTGCTCGTTGAGGCTGGGTTTCGCTTCGGTTTAGGGTTGGTTAAATGAACAGCCTCAGATTGGAGTTCGCCCTGGGCCTGAGAACACTGTTGCTTGCGCTGTAACGCCCCTGTGGATAACTCGTCTACTTTTAGGGCACGTTTGTGATCTCGTTTGGCAGGAGCCAGTTCTAGATGCCGCTCGAAGGACAACTGTCGCTGTCCGGGCAAAGAGCCAGCGTGGCTGATCCCCATGCTTGGGTCATCCTCCTGGGGGGCACCAGCGCTTGGGCCTACGCCATAGGCCGGGCGCTCGTGGTTCAGGGATTGCAGGTGGCCACCAGCGTGGACATGCGGGGAGTTCTGGACAGGCTGGCTCGAGATAGGGTCGCCCTGGTCGTCTTGGGTGCTGATGGACCTGATACCGACTCCACCGAGTGGTGCCGGGCGATCCGAAGCCGCTCCTCTGTGCCCATCTTCGTCCTGTCGTCTCATCTTGACCACGATGCGGCGATTCAGGCGATGGAGGCCGGTGCCGACGACTACATGGGGCTGCCCTTCAACCCAGACCTATTCGTTGCCCGGGTCAGGGCGCTCTTGCGCCGAAGCGAGGCCTCGCCAACGGGTGATGAGCTGGTGATCCGCGACTTGCGCATCGACCCTGCTCGCTGCGAGGCGACCGTGAAGGGGCAGCAGGTTAAGCTAACTGCCACTGAGTTTCGCCTACTCCTTTGCTTGGCGCAAAATGCCGGCAGAGTGTTGGATAGCCAGAACCTGGTCCAGGCCACGCGCGGCTACTTCTGCGACGAGCGCGAGGCGCAGAATGTGGTGAAGGTTCACATTGCCAACATCCGCCGCAAGCTCAACGTCGGCGGAGAAGGTTACCCTTACATCCACAGTGTGCGCGGCTTCGGCTACATGCTGGAGCGCCGAACAGCGCCTCGTCCGGATGATCCTCTGTTGGAGCACATCGAGCCATGATCGGCCAGCCTCTCCAGAGCCCGCTCCCTGATCCTGCTCTTCGCCGTCACTCCCGCTCGCTAGTCGGCCGCCTCCACCCACCTTGCCATGTTGCTTCATCTCCTGAGAAATGTCATCATATTGAAGGCGCGCCGCTAACCTTAGGGCTAGCTGTGCGTTTAAGTATATGAGGATGCCATAGAAGTTAGTCGCCAAATCTCTTGTTGCGAGGGAGCGGGCGAACCCAACTCAGGTGAATCTCGCCGTAGGCGAGTAGGGCAAGCCTTTCGGCCCGAACCACACCCAAGCTCGCAGGCGTTGGAAAGGCCTCCCCGATTTGTCGGGGGGGTTTTTCGCATTTCTTGGAGGCCAGCGAAGCCGCGCGGCCTCAAGGGGTTTGGCAAGCCATACGCGGGCAGTTCCGCGGTGACAAGCGAAGCAGCACCGACAGAACAGGGGAGGTGAAGGGATGGCGGCAGTAGACCTCGCTCCGGGGCCGGTCGAAGAGTATGACGGCCTTGTCGATTCCGACGCTCTGGCGGCTATACGGTCGGCGGCGCGCTCCCTCAGGGGCTTGCGCGTCGTCCACATCAACGCTACCCCTAGCGGCGGCGGCGTCGCCGAGATCCTGCGCTCCCTGGTTCCCCTGATGAAAAGCCTCGGCCTGGAAGCGAGCTGGTGGGTCTTGGAGCCGGATGATGCCTTCTTCGCCTTCACCAAAAAGCTCCACAACGGCTTGCAAGGTAAGCCAACATCCCTCAGCGAGGACGATGTCAAGCGCTATTGGGCTCATAACCAGCGCACCGCCGTCCAAGTGGAGGCCGAGCTTGGCCATGCCGACATCATTGTGCTCCACGACGCCCAGGTGCTGCCCATGGCAGCCTTCCTGAACGGCGGCGTCCAGATGCTCTGGCACTGTCACGTTGACATGACCACCCCCAATGAGCAGGTGCGCGATCTGATCGCGCCTCTGACCCACCGCTACGCCCGTTGTGCGGTGAGCATGCCGGAGTACGTCATGGCTGGCATGCCGACCGACAAGGTGGCGGTCTTCCCGCCCGCCATCGACCCCTTCAGCGCCAAGAACCTACCCCTATCGCCGCAGACTGCCCGCCAGCGCCTCTCCCAGCTTGGCATCGATGTCTCCCGGCCTCTGGTCACCCAGGTTTCACGCTTCGACTCCTGGAAGGACCCCTGGGGCGTCATCGACGCCTACTGCCTGGCCAAGAGGCACGTGGGCGCCCTCCAGTTGGCCCTGGTGGGCGCGCTCATCGCCCAGGATGACCCCGAGGGGGCTCTAGCCCTGGAATCGGTTCGTTCCTATGCCGGTGGTGATCCCGACATCCACCTCTTCGCCGATCCCCAGGTCGCCGACGACACCACCGTCAACGCCTTTCAGACGGCGTCCACCGCTATCATCCAGAAGTCGACGCGCGAGGGCTTCGGCCTCACCGTCACGGAGGCGATGTGGAAGGGCACCCCGGTCATCGGCGGCGACTGCGGCGGCATCCGTCTTCAAATCGATGACGGCGTCACAGGCTATCTGGTCAGTAGCGCTGCCCAGTGCGCCGACCGAATCGTCCACATCATCGCCCATCCTGAACAGGCGAAGCGCACCGGTGCTGCCGCCAGGGAGAGCGTGCGCCAGCGCTTTCTCATGCCCCGCCTCTTGCTCGACTACCTGCGCCTGTTCCAGGAGATGGTAGAAGGCAGGGGATTCTAGCCCTGAGCCCAGTCGAAAGGCCTGTCCTGAGCTTGTCGAAGGGTCCCACAGAAGCCAGTCTATGAGGATCCTCCAGATCGCTCCTCTCTGGGAAAGGGTCCCGCCTCCCGCCTACGGCGGCACTGAGCTGATAGTCAGCCTGCTCACCGACGGCCTGGTGCGCTTGGGCCATCAGGTCACGCTGTGGGCCTCCGGCGACTCCATCACCCTCGCCGAATTGCGCTCAGTCTACCCCCGCAGCCTGCGTACTGCTGACGACCTCGCCGACCGCATCGTCTACGAGTGGGTGCACGTCGCCGCCGCCTTTCAGGACGCCCGCGGCTTCGACCTGGTCCACAATCACGCCGGCGAGCTGGCCGTGGCCATGGCCGGCCTGGTGGACGTGCCACTGCTCACGACAATGCACGGCCAGATGACGCCCTCGGCCTCGTTTGTCTGGCAGCGCTACCAGGGCTACTACAACACCATCAGCGAGAACCAGCACCGCACCTTCCCTCCCTTGCCGGGGGCCCACTACGGCGGCGTCGTCTACAACGCTATCGACGTCAAGCTCTACCCCTTCTCGCCCGACAAGGACGACTACCTGCTTTGCCTTGGCCGCTTGTCCCCGGAGAAGGGCACCCATCTCGCGGTCCAGGTGGCCAAGCGGCTGGGGAAGCGCCTGATCATTGCCGGCAAAGTCGACCGCGTCGACGCCGACTACTTCCGCTCGCAGGTGGAACCCGACATCGACGGTAGCCTGATCCAGTTCTACGGCGAGACCGACGAAGCCCTCAAGCGCCAGCTCTACGCTCGCGCCCGCTGCCTGTTGGTGCCCATCTGCTGGGACGAGCCCTTCGGCCTCGTCATGCCCGAGGCCATGGCCTGCGGCACGCCCGTCGTCGCCTTCGCTCGCGGCGCCGCGCCGGAGATCGTGGTGGACGGCGAGACCGGCTTCCTCGCCGGCGATGTCGATTCGATGGCCGAGGCCGTCACCAGGCTCGATTCGATCGACCCGTGCCGCTGCCGCCAGCACGTCGAGCGCCACTTCGACGTGCCCGTGATGGTGGCGGCCTACCTCCGCCTGTACGAGGCCATCCTCGCCTCGACATCACCGCAAACCCAAGACGTAGCGGCAGGGCTTTAGCCCTGCCGCTAGCCGCGGCCGCGTCTCGCCGCGCTGCCGGTTGTCTGGTTCGGGGGGAGGCAGAGGGGTGGCAGAGCCCCTTACTGGCACGTCTCGAACAGCATTCCCGCGTATTTCGTCACGTCGCTGATGAGGATCGTGCCGTCGGTCTTCAGGTCCAGGCGGCAATCCGCGCCGCCCGGGCAGGTCACCGGGGTGAACAGCTTTCCGGTGTACTTCGTCGCGTCGGGAATCAGGATCGTGCCGTTGTTGTCCTGGTCTAGAGGCCAGGCGGCGTGGCTGAGGCCATTCGGGCACGCAGCCAGCGGGTCAGTGCCCAAGTACACCTCGTCCACGTCCGGGAAGCCGTCGCCATCATCGTCGAGGTCCACGCTGTTGCCCACCGTGTCCCCATCCGTGTCCACGTCCGCCACATCGTCCCGCAACTCCAGGTGAGCGATGTTGTTCGCCGGGTTGGAGTCGCTCACGTGCGCCGTGGCCACACTGATCCAGTTGTCGAAGGAGAACGAGTAGTCACCTGCCTCCGTGCACCTGATCGTCCACACCTCATCGAAGGAAACGTCCACGCTCACCGCCACCCCTGTGATCACCGGCGGCACCGTCTTGGGCACGGCCGTGCAGAGTTGAGGGTGAGACGGCCACACCTTGCCGTCGTTGGCGATGTCCACCGGCCCGTAGCTAC
>CAYGYF010000107.1:0-4327 GCA_964354065.1 uncultured Dehalococcoidia bacterium
AATTCAAATGCTGATTCTTTTACTTCTGGTTTAGTAACTAAAATTCTTTTTCCGTGTAATTTCATTATTGTATTGGTTTCATTGTTAATACTTTTACTATGGCAGCATGAGCACTAAATAACTCACCTACCGCATGGTCAAATAGTAAACTTTTTACTGGACCTCTTTGATCTTCAGAATATCTTTTCTTTAAGATCTCAGCAATCTCTGCTGCTAATTCTGTTACTCTAATTACATCTGCATCTTCTGATTCTGCATTAATTAGTAACTCCCCAAATTTTGGTAGTTTGGTTTCCACCATACCATATTGTGTTTGCTCTTCCATATACTTATCAAATTTAATCCTTGCCTCCAAATTAGATTTTGACTCAGCTGCCAGCTTCTGCCATATCTCAACTTGATGTTGGGTCATGGTACAGGTTCAAAGTCTTTTTTAAAATCTATAGGGTCATAGATCTTAATGTCATTATCATCTGTTAATATCACATAATCATCTACATGAACTTTCTTTTGACCATGTGGCAGGAATACCCATAGACCGTTGCTTTTATTATGAAAGCAGTTACGGTTACCAATAAGTTCTATAACCTCATCAGCATTCCCGCCATTAAACTGGATTGCTTTAAGTGTACACATAATTGGCTTATATAAGTATACCATGGAACAAATATAAAAAATTTTTCCAAATAAAAAAGCCTAGACGTTAAATCTAGGCTTTCATTGTTTTAACCCTTAAAACAGTTAACATTATGAACACAACAAATATAGTAAAATATTTTACCTTCCTTGTGCTTTGTAAGCTTTTTTATAGTTCTTACTTTTCTTTAGTTTGCTGGTTTTTGTTTTAGCATGGATGCCTGGTCTGGAAACCTTTACCTTGACCATTCTAGTTGCACTGTCTTTTACCTTTGCCATGATTATTAGTTTATACTAATAATATAATAAAAAAACCCCAGGTAGTAATTCTTGATCAGAGAAACTTTCCTGGGGGTGTTACTGGTTATATCTACCCTAGGTACCTTAGTAGAACTTCCCAGTAACAAGAAGACCTCGGCTGGTGCGCAGTTCTTATGGTATGCGTCAGAGGTACTTATGCCTATGAATACTATTCACAGGTCATTAGCAACAGTATCACTAATGGGTCCTAACAGTATAACCTGTTAGTGGAGTAATACAAATATACTATTTCTTAAAGAAGCTTTTCTTTGGTTGTTCCTTTTTATCAACCCCTAACTTCTCAATAATCTTATTGGCTTGTTCTTCAGCAAAACTAATAACCTCTTCTTCTTTATCAGTAATCTTCCAGTTATTTAGTAAGATAGCCATATGCATAGTTTCATGCATAATAGCTGTAGCTTTTTCTGTAAGACTATATCTTTTAAATGTTCCAAGGTTTATAAATATAAAAGGCTTGTAAGGTTCTTTTGCAGTAAGTTTCTTATCTGCCGGATCATAGTTGGTAAGTCCATAAATATAAACTCCATTGCCCACAGTCTTATCTACTTCTTCAGCTTGAGCATCTTTACGGCTTAACCCGTGCATCTCATCTACCTTATAGTAGTCAAATACTTCAGTGGCATTGTCCCCAAAGAGAACAATATACTTACCCATATCTATCTTCTTCATACTAATAATATACTAAAAATTAACTTATAAACTGATGGATAATACCATCATAGACTTTACTATTATGGTATAATGTGGCTTAAAAGGGACATTACTGTACCAGTCTGAGACTTTAAAGGGACTTTATGTAGATTACCCCAGGGGGACAAATGAATGAAAAGAACCCCCCGGGCAATCTGTTAATCCTGTAGCTTGGTAAAGATAGGAACTTTGGAGGAAATGTACAACTACGGGAGGGGAAATGTTTTGTATGGGAGAATGTTGGGACCCATACGCACAGACCCCCCACCCCCCGAGCGCCAAGGTGGGTACCCCCTATGATTACAGGAGGCAAGGCCTGAACACAGGGAAAAGTTAGAAAAAAGTTTGCTGGGAGAAAGTTCTGCATGCATCAGCATGCTTGCTCACAGAGCTGAGCAACCAATGCTTCTGCAGGTGCATGCTCATGGAACATGCTGTGGCACGAGGCAAGGCAAGCATGTATTATATATATGTAGGATGTTACTGTGCTGTATAAGCCTCTTTATATTCATGTGAATTCTAAACTTTATAGCCATGAAATACAGAACAGTATTTATTGAGGTTGCTTGCGGAGATGCAGGTGAGCTCACAAAAGCACAGACAAAGATTAACCAGTGGACTACCACAGGTTTACTTGTTAAGTTTGAAACATTCACCACTGCTACGCATTGGCTGTTTCAAGTGCTATTAAAGAAAGAGGGAGAGTAATCTCCTTCTTTTTTTTATTCCTCTTTATATACATATGAATTCTAAATATAAAAACTATGTTAGTACAATTTATTATCCGAGACTTATTAAATACCATTGAAGGTAACTTACTATTGAAGAATCAAGTTCTTACTGCTGAAGAGAGAACAAGACTTGAGGCTTCATCAATAGAAGAAATTATGACTGTGTGTGATGTAACTACACAAGCATTAGAGAGACCTGAAGTTGTAGGTGTCATAGTTTAGAAGGGAAGAGGGGACATGTGTTCCCTTTTCTTTTTATTTCCTCTTTATATAGATAAGAATTTTAAACTATATATTATGAACAATCTTAGAAAAATTCAGTATGTGCTTGTAGCTATTCTTGTTACAATGTTAATTGAAGGTGTTGGATCATTAGGCTTAGCATTTGACTTCAGCAAGTATAACTTCCTTGCTTATGTAGTACAAATAATGATTTACTCATTGGCTGTTATTATAGCACTTAGAGCTGCAGAAGAGGATTAACATCCTCTTTTTTTATTTAATCCTCTTTATATTAATTATAAATACTATATCATGGAAGAAACAGTACAAATACAGCTCACATGGGATGAGTTAAAAGCAGTATTATCTGCAGTTAAATATGTAAAGGACCAAGTAGACAGTGATATACTTGATGAAGCATATATAACATTAAGCACAAAGTATAAGGGGAACTAAGTTCCTCTTTTTATTTATAAGAATATTAAATCTATACATTATGAATCAAGAAAGAAAACTTGCATTGTTAGTTGTCCTTGTATTTGCCCTTGGCATATTTACAGGATACATGATGGGTTCTATTAGAGCCAAGGCAGAACATGTTAAAACAGAGTATTACTTGGAGTTAAGACCTAACTCTGTAGTAATAGAAAGTATTGACGGATATCTCATTGAGTGTCCTATGGATAGCATTGCTTCTGTATTAGAAAGAGACAACCTGTAATGGGTTGTTTTTTTCCTCTTTATAATTATTAAAATTTTAAACTATATATTATGGACAAACTTGATAAAGACACAGTAAACTATGTATTAAAAATGATTAGTGATAATTTAAATCCTGAAATAGACATAATGGACTTTTATAGTTATGATGAAAACGAAGAAGATAAATATGAACTTAGGTACAAAGGCACAGGTAAACCTTCACAGAGTGACTGGAAATTAGTAAATGTATATCTTGACATTAAACAAGATTGCCAATATTTTCTAGGTTATGGTATAAGTTTTACTATGGAACTAATAGGGGAGTAACATCCCCTTTTTTAATTCTGTTACTGAACAGTTGCTACGCAACGGCTTTCTTCTCTTTATACTAATATGAATCTTAAAATTATATATTATGGAGAAACAAATTGATTATACAATTGAGTATTTAGAAAAACAACTTAAAGAAACAGAACACTTTAAAAATGTTCCAATTAATATTAAAACATTAGGTAGGTTTTTGTGCGGTATGAATCATAACCTTGTAAGGTATCCATTCTCTGCGGAATTCTTAACCAATGTAGCATTTAATGGACCTGAAAGTATGCACGCTATACTATTAGTTCAATTGATTTCACTTGATCAAGGGGTGTAATAACCCCTTTTATTTTTCCTCTTTATATATATCTGAATTTTAAATCTTATAAGTTATGATGATTAAAACACGCGTAAAAAACCTGAGAAATGCTTTGCAATGTACAGCAGCTTGGGAAGCTGACTTGCCTTGGGAAGTTATTGATGACAAGAACCTTAATCCCGCAGAAAGGCTCTACATCACTACTGAGAAACCTGCATCTGAAATGTCTATTGAAGAGTTAACACAACTCATTGAAGACAAGAGAGAGCAGGCTATAGTGCGCAAGGCTCTTGCTCAGTACTATGAAGCAATAGATATTCTTAGAACATTTGGTGCTGAGATAGAATCTGATGTGATAGGGCTTGACAAGCTTGAATGGCTAAAAGAT
>CAYGYF010000107.1:4427-5598 GCA_964354065.1 uncultured Dehalococcoidia bacterium
GTTAAAGTAGCAACCATTAATGCAACTCTCTTGCGTCTAAGTGACACTGAGTTTAGCTATTCCAATGCTGACGGGGAAACCATCAAGTATAAGTTGGCTGACGTAAAGTTCACTGATAATGCAGGTGTTCAGCACAAGAAGAATGCTTTGGTGGTTTACCAAGCTTCTTACGAGCAAGGTATGGAGGTTGGAGAAACATACTTAGGTAGAGTTCAGCTTTCTGAAGGCCGTAAGCCTTGGGCTACTTTATCAAGTTATGTCTCAGGAGATACATTCTCTGAAGCAGACTTTGAAGACGTTGCTGTTGAAGATGCTGTTGATGCCATCAACATTCAGTAATGCAAGAATTACCCCACAGAAATGTGGGGTTTTTCTTTTAACAGGTATGTTGTATTACTATATATAGAAGTGTTTATACTCTATATATACAGAAATGAGACCCAAAATGTGTAACTACCTGATAATCAGGGTATGTTATTTTTTGGTAATAGTTCCTTCGGAACGGCTTTATGCCTCTTTAGGATTATGTTAGTATATATAGTAGGGATTCATTGTAGCTGTCATTGGTCAGTTAATGGTCAGTCAATGACTGCTACAGAGACCGCTACAATGGACTAAATAGTTACTGATAATTTTTCTGAAACGTAGTGTGGACGGGACTTACAGAGGTTTTGAGTGAAAAACACTCTTCCTATCCTATGGTCATTAGTCACTCACAGATTATGACAACAGCCTATACATACACATATGTATATAGCTAAAACAACATAAGTACATTAACCTATCACTATATATACTATATCTATTACTATCTATATATCTACTATTACTATATACAGTAAGAAGAAGACAGTAATAGATTCCGGAAATTGTATTTACCCCTAAACTATATACTTATGATTGCAACTTATTTAATTCAAGAAATAGTGGACTTAACGGTCCGCTTAAATGGTGATGAGCCAACACAGGCAGAGTTAACTTCTCTTAATAACTCTACTATAGAAGAACTTACTGCCAAGAGAGAAGATTTATTAATCCAATTAGCTTTTTAACTATGACATTTGCTGATTTACAATTTGAAACTGATGACATGCAAGAAGGTGCTTTCCACTTCTATGATAACCATTATGGTGTATCAGTAGTACGTGGTCCATATACTCATGGTGGTAGA
>CAYGYF010000108.1:0-5555 GCA_964354065.1 uncultured Dehalococcoidia bacterium
GGCTACTCCCGCATGCTCCAGCACTTCTTCGGCGCGCTCGGGAAGCCTCCGGATCAGATCACCAGCCGCGAGGTGTTCACCTTCGCCCATGGCGTCGGGCTGTCGGGAAAGGAGCCGTCTGCCGTGACCATCGGTGCTCGGATGGCTTGCGTCAGCTCGTTCTACCGGTTCCTGATCCGCATGGGCATCGTCGCCTCCAACCCCTGCGACCAACTGGAGCGGCCCAGGGTCCAGCCTTCCCCGCCCCGCGGACTCACCGCGGAGGAGATCCGCAGGCTTCTGGCCGTCATCCCCGACACGCCGACGGGACTCCGAGACAGGGCCATCGTCCTGACGCTCACGCTGACGGGCAGGCGCCGGTCGGAGGTGCTGAGCCTGAAGCGCGACGACATCTCGTGCGAGAACGGCACCGCCTACTACACCTACCGCGGCAAGGGCGGCAAGCAGGCGAAAAGGGAGCTACCTCGTCCCGCCTTCGAGGCCATCGAGCGAGCCCTGGCCGCCTGGGGAAAGGACATGGCCGCCATGGACCCGAAGGAGTCGCTGTGGCCGTCCGGCAGCCACGCCGCTGACGGTCGCGGCCTGACCAGTGGCACGTTCTACGGCAACCTTAGACGCCATCTCGGCAGGGCTGGCCTGCCGCCCGCCGGGGTTCACGTCCTCAGGCACAGTGCCGCTAAGCTGCGCCGCGACGCCGGCGAGTCGGTCGAGGCGGTCAGCCAGTTCTTGGACCACAGCTCCCTGGCGGTCACGACGGTCTACCTGCGGCGGCTCGAGGGGCAGGAGGACCGCAGCTGGCACAAGGTGGCGGAAGCGCTGGGGGTGTGAAGCGTGGGCCGTGAGCACATCCGTTTCGTTTCTCTCTGCGTCTGTGGTAGAATCGGGCAGGATGAGTGCGGCATCCGAGTCTGGCCAAAGAGGTCAACGAAATGGCACGACACTATTCGCCCCGCGACTTTCTCCGCCTAGCTCCGAATGCGCTGCTTGCCCGCTACTTCCACGAACGTGACCTTCTGACCGATCTCGATATCCGCCCGCTTCCGGAGACCGAAGTACAGCCCATCTTTGACGCCTGGATGGCACTTACCCCAGAACAAGCGGCCGAAGTCAACAGCGACTTCGAGCTCGTCACCGCCCTAGCAGACGAACAGGGCATTCAGGCCATCCTCGACGAAGCCGACTACCACGACCTCGACCTGACGGACGCCTTTGAATCCATGTCGGGCTTCTTCGACAAGGCCCTGTGGACGTTCCTAGAGCATCGAGGAGTGGCAGAGGTCGCCTACCGGTTCTGTGAGGCTGAGCGCTTCCCAGCCAGCTACTGGGTCCGACGTCGAGAAGGAGTCCTGGGGGCCGAGCCGCGCGACGACGCCGACGCTCTGGCCAAACTTGGTGAGGCGCTCGCTTCATACTTCCGACTGAAGGAGGGACGGGGCCGCGAATGTCTCGTCGAGGTGTACCGGCGTGGGACCAAACTGTACTACTTCGCCTTCCCAGAAGACTACGCGCAAACCGCTCTGGAGTACACAGGCACCAAGAAACTTGAACGCCGGGCGCACCGCCCCATCTTCGAATTGGTCTTTGTCTGCGATCCTGAGTTGGGCACCCTGGACACCTTCTTCCGTGGGCGGAAGGAGGCCCGGCTAGAGGTTGAGACGATATTCTCCCGTGTCATCCTCGACAGGGAGCTCGACCCCTGGAAAGACGACCGCCTCTACAACCTGAACGCCTTCAAGCGTCGCGGCGTAGAGTTCGTCTATGATCCCGCCTCGGCTATCCAGGATGTCCAGGTCAAGCTCCTTCGGCTGTCACTGATAGGGGGCGGCTCACGACGCGTCGTCCTTGAAGCCGACACCAGTGCGGACAGGGGAGCGGTTTATGACCTTCTCGAAGAGCTCTTTGACTGCAGCGATGAAGGGTCTCGCGCCCGCTTGCCGCTGGCGCTCGCAAACGTCACCCGCGTTGGGGTCCTAGTGTTCTTCTCCCCAGGCGGGCGCAGAGGCAGACACACGAAGACGTTCTACCTGACCTACCCCAACGGCTGCACGCTCGGGCACGACGGCCGGGATGCCGTTCTGCGCCAGATGCTGATCGACTCCAAGATAGAGACCCTCAAACCTGCAGCGTCCGCAGCGACAGCATGAACGACGAACTCATCACGCAACTCGTCCAACGCGCGCGGTCAGAGTTGCCGAGCGACCGAATCGTGACGGCTGACGAAGCGCCGGAGTGGCCCGAAGGAGAATTCGACGCGCTCCTACGGGAAGGCATTCTGCAGGAGGTCCAGCCGGCTGCGACCGTCGAGTGCGACGCCTGCTTCGAACGGCACGTCGAGGTGGTGGAGTACGTCGAGGGACCACCGGGCTCGGCGCTTAGGGCATACATCGTATGTCCTGAGGCTGGCCGTGTGAAGGTAGACACGCGACGGATGAGGCGTTGGGAGATCTCGCGTCCGGCCCTGGAGCAACACGTTCCCGCCGGAACGGCCGCGAGTGAAGCCTCCGGGCACTCGGCGGATGTCGACACAAGCCTGTGGCCTCCGACCGCAGAGGCGTTCGTTGAGATACTGCGTCAGGCCAAGAGCAGCGGCGCCCCGCTACGCTGGAGTGTAATCAAACAGCGGCTGAATGCGAGGGAACTCTACCCTAACAGGGCGCACGATGTTCGTCGCGGCGTGCCCGATTGGGACAAGGTCGTCGTCTCACCCCGAAGGGGCTTCTACCAACTGAAGTCGTAGCCACCTCGATACCCACCAAATATCCCACTTTACTGCCCACTTCCTGCCCACTTCATTGCCCACATGAGCCTTGTATGCTGGCTTCGTGCACAGAAAGCGCCCGAAGAGACTTGCCAAGCCGCCGCAGGTAGAGCGTGTATATGACCCTGACCGGAGGTCGATGCTGGCAGCCGTGCGCGTGGCGCTCGGCCTCCCGAAACAACCGCCCTCCGGCCAGGAGGTGCCGACGTGACAGAGGTATCAATCCCGGTGGCGGTCTACATGCGCGTCTCGAGCGACGACCAGCGCGACCGCGAAACCATCAAGACGCAGCGCGAGGCTATCGACCGCTTCCTCGCCCAGAACCCCCAGTACGCCGTCCACCGCTACTACGAGGACGACGGCATTTCCGGCACGACTCCCATGGCCTTGCGACCCGCCGGCGCTCAGATGATCGCCGACGCCAAGGCCGGCAAGTTCTTCAAGGTAGTCGTCCTGCGCGCCAGCCGCCTGGGTCGCGAGGAGATCGACCTTCTCACGACCTACAACCTCCTTGTTGACGTGCTAGGCATTGAACTCATCGGCGTCGCCGAACCGCTGGGCGACCGGACGATGTTCGGCTTCCAGTCCATCATGGCCAGCTACGCCCGGCGCCAGTTCCTCGCCGACTCGGCTCGGGGAATGGACCGCGCCGCCAAGGAAGGTCGCTACACAGGCGGCATCGTACCGCTGGGCTACCGGGTCGACGGACGCAGGCAGACAGCCAGGCTTATCCCCGACGAGACGATCATCTGGGGTGATTGGACGGCAGCCGACCTGGTCCGCCGCATCTATCACTGGCTGGGGGTCGAAGAGAAGAGCTGCCGCTGGATCGCGCACGAACTCAACCTACTCGGCGTCCCTACGGCGTACCATCGAGACGGGCGCGGCGTACGGGGCAGGCGCACGCAGGGGCTGTGGCGCCCAGGCCGAATCCGCAACCTGGTCGTCAATGCCGTGTACAAGGGCACTCTCCTCTACGGGCGCCGCCGCAGCCGCAACTCCAGGAGAACAGACCTGATCCCCGGTTCCGTGCCTCCCCTCGTGCCCAGCGAACTCTGGGAATCCGCGCAGAGGACCCTGGCCGCAAACCGCATCTGCGCCAAGAACACCCAGAAAGTCTACCTTCTCCGCTCCGTGATCATCTGCGGGGTCTGCGGCCTCCACTACGGCGGTGCTCCGGGCAGGGACGGCATCTCCTGGTATCGCTGCAACGGCCAGATGGTCGAGCGGGGCAGGATAGACGGGCGATGTCCGGGAAAGTCCGTCCGCTCCGACTGGCTCGAACCCATCGTTTGGGGAGATATCGAGCGCTGGCTTCGGAACCCCGGCGACATTCTCGACGACATCAACCTCGACCAGGAGCAGGAAGACCAGCGGGCCGTCATCGAGGCGGAGCGCATCACCCTGCAGAAGGCGCTGGAGGGTCTGGCTGAGCGCCGGAGGCGCGCAATCGACCTTCACGTTCGGTCGCGCATAGACGAGGCTGAACTCGATGATCTTCTCGCTGAGATCGACCGGGAACGCCACATTTTAGAGGAGCGCCTTGCCCGGCTGGTCGCCTCAGAGGAAGAGGAACCGCAGCCCGTCGACCCAGATCTCCTTGAGCGACTGCGCGACAGGCTCGACTCAGGGCTGGACGACGCAGCCCGCAACGAGATCGTCAGGCTGCTTGTCCAGCGGATCGTGGTCGATACGACGGTTCAGGAGGAAGGCCACAAGATGCTCAGGATCAGGATTGAGTACCGCTTTCCTGCTGTGCCACTGTCCATCACGGGCAGGGATTCATGGCGCTCACCAGCATGAAGTTGGCCGGAAAGGTGATGTGCCCCTGGGCGCGGCTGATGGTGACCAGTCGATCCTCCAGGGGCTGGCGCAGCACCTCCAGCATCGAGTGGCCGAACTCCGGCAGCTCGTCCAGGAAGAGCACGCCCCGATGGCTGAGGCTTATCTCCCCCGGCCGCGGCTGGCGGCCACCCCCAACGAGGCCGGCATGGGAGATGGTGTGATGGGGCGAGCGAAAGGGGCGCTGGCTGATCAGGGGCGTGTCGGAGGGCAGGAGGCCACTCACGGAGTAGATCTTGGTGACCTCCAGGGCCTCCTCGCTGGTCATGGCCGGCAGAATGGAAGGCAGGGCGCGAGCGAGGAGGGTCTTGCCAGCGCCCGGCGGGCCGGCCATGAGCACGTTGTGGCCGCCGGCGGCCGCCACCTCCAGGGCCCGCTTCACATGGTCCTGCCCCTTGATGTAGCAGAAGTCCACTCCGTTCCAGCGGACATCGGCTGCGGCGATGGACGCCTCGCTACGCTCGAAGGGAGCGATAGGAGCCACCCCCTGGAGATGAGCCGCCAGTTGGGCCAGGCTTGTCACCGGGATGATATCCACTCCGCCGATAAGAGATGCCTCCCGGCCATCCGCCTCGGGCACGAACACGCTGGCGAGGCCTCGCTCCCTGGCCAGAGCCACCATGGGCAGGATGCCGTGGGTGTGGCGCACCCGGCCGTCCAGCGATAGCTCCCCCAGGAACAAGCTGCCCGATACGTCCGCCACCACCTGCTCCGAGGCGATGAGGACGCCGATGGCGATGGGCAGATCGTAGGCCGGCCCCTCCTTGCGGATATCGGCCGGCGCCAGGTTGACGGTGATGCGCCTCCGGGGGAAGACCAGGCCGGAGTTGCGGATGGCGGAGCGCACCCGCTCCTTGGCCTCCTGGACGGCTGTGTCAGGCAAGCCGACGATATTCAGAGCGGGGAGCCCGCTGGAGATATCGACCTCCACCTCCACCAGCTCCCCGTCCAGCCC
>CAYGYF010000109.1:0-5477 GCA_964354065.1 uncultured Dehalococcoidia bacterium
TCGACCAGTTCTGCTCGTGCTGGTAGAACTCGATAAGCTCCTCGAACTCTAGGCCGTTGAAGTCGGCGAATAACGTGAGCTGCGCCTCTGGCTTTGCCTTCTTCGCCTGCGCCCGCACGTTCTCGATGATCGCCTTGGGGTGAATCTTCTCCTGGATGTAGACGGGCACGGCGGGCACCTCGAGGTCCTGCTGATCCTGCTCGTCCTTCCCCTTCCAGACGAGCTGCGGGTCGAGCGACGGGTCGCGGGGGTAGAGCACCGTCTGGGGCGCCGCCTCGTCCGCGGCCACGAAGTCGCGCAGCTCCTCGGTGGGGATGTTCTTGCGCTTGTCCTTGTGGCGCGTGGCATCCACGGGGATGGACTTGGCGTTCGTCCTCTTGACCATTATGAGACCTCCGCGGGTAACCCGTCTCGCAACCATACTTGCAGGGCAAGTCGAACGAGCATTTGCTGCCGCAACTCGATTGTTGTCGAATCCCATTTGTCAAACTGAAGGAGGTCCGCAACGGCTCGGTTCAGCCGCGTGTTGACCCCAACATTCGGCCTCTCGACGAGCGATTTCGTCAGAAGGAACATAGAGTTCATGTAGCCCGGGCACTTCTCTCTGTAGGAGGCGTTGGAGAGCGACGTATTGATTGTTCTCTCCAATAGGGTGAGATTCCCCAGCCTCTGCGCCCAATCACCGTATTGCTCTTGGATGTCAAAGGCTGCCCTAACGTCTTTGCGCGGGTTCTCGGGCAGAATATGCTCGATGTGCACCGCTTCCGCCATGTACTGATTCAAGTCTCTCCGAACGTCAAAGGCTGCCTCATCAACAAACTGCGTCATCTTGGCGAGGATGTAACGCATCCGGTACCTCTGTATGTTGGAAAGAGTCAGCTGCTGGAAGTTGAAATCAAATGTCTTTGCCCGCGAGGCTAGTTCCGGATGGAGGTACTTGTCGCAAAAATCCGCCAGACTGCCAGCGTTTTCAATTGCCTTGACGTGTCTCGCCCAGCTGGCGAAATTCCTCTCAAAGGTCTTGGACTGCTCGCGAGTGAAGAGATAGCAGAAGAAGACGTTCTCGACCTCTCGCGATAGTTTCAAGAAGAGATCATGCGAGAGGTGACGCCCAGCCAGGAGCAGGATGAGGTGCTGGCGCGCAACTCCGCTGAGGTAGCTGATGTTGCTCAAGAATGGGTTCAGATTACCCTCTCTATCCTTTCCTCGCAGGAAATTGGCGTACACTCGCCCGCACTCCGCGAGGCGATCCATGAAACCGAGAGGGTCTTCCCCGATCTGCGTCTTCTTAAGATTGGCTCTGAACCAGTCGTAGACCTTGTCCTCCGGCAGGCCGTTCGCGGGGTACTCGTGCTCTGCCATTACGTAGTACCGCAGGAAACGAAGTGGTTTCTCCGAGACCTTGAAGAGAGTGTCGATAAACGCCTTCCAGCTAGTCTTGAGTTTCGCGTATTGACTCGCGTCGCTCTCGATGAACAACAGATTCTTCAGCAGGTCGACGGGATCAAGCCCCTTTCCTCGGGCATTGATGGTCTCGAAGACCTTCAGCGCACGCGACAGATCAGGCGTGACGATCCGGACGAGCTTGACGCGGTTCACGAGGGTCGCCATGAAGGACATAATGCGGTCGGTATCGTCATTGAAGTTCGCGGAGAGGAATTCATCAATGGTCTCGTAGGCCGCGATGAGGTTCCTTACGGATCTGGTTGTTCTCTTGATGTCTCCTATCTTGCCTACACCCTCTGCAATCGATTCGAGAATCCCTTGACTATCCTCGTACTGAAGAGTCACACGATAACGGGGAATGTCCTGTCCCGAGGTCGGGTGCATCTTTGAGGCACGGATTTCGTTGGTTAGGGCGTTCGGGGGCTCTTTGTCGAGTTGCTTCAAGCGATCCCGTATTACGCACAAGGCCAGGTAGATCGTGGTCAGCCGCTGCTGACCATCGATCAGTTGGAGTACACCCTCTTCATCCGAGCAGACGATGATGCTACCGATGAAGTACTCAACGCCTTGCGTTGGCTTCCCAGATTCGTCATAGAACTCATCGAGCACGTCTTGGAGAAGCCTCTCGACGTGCTCCGGCTCCCACACGTATTCGCGCTGGAAGTCGGGCACGGTGTAGAAATCCTCCAGAATCTTTCCGATGGTGAGATCGTCCGAGTCAATGATCCCTTGCGAATTCGCCGTCATCTCTCGCTCGTTCCCTTAGTCCCCGTTCGTCACGCCCGGATGTGGGCCCGTATGGTTGCCTGTGCATTCCAAGGATCGGTGATTTCGATGAACGCCCAGCGGCCGAAGCCGCCGTGGTTGTTGACGGCGGGCACCCAGAGCGTGCGGGCGGTCTCCGCCTTCGCCGCCTTGTCCTTCTTCGCCTCGCCGGTGACCTCGACGATCAGGTTCAGCGGATCGTCGTGGCCGTCATCCATGACCACAATGTAGTCGGGGATGTAGGCCTTGTCTTCGCCGTTCAACGTGTAGGGGATGATGAAGCCGAGGCTCTGGTTCTTCACATAGCGTAGCACCTCGCCCATCTCCTCCAACGACTGTGCGAGCTTCGCCTCCCAGTTGCTGTCGAGGACGACGTGGGAGACATGACACCGGTCAGGGCGGGTTGCGTACGTATCCCGCGTCGTGTCGAAGTCCACGTAGCGGGTGGAGCCGACGGGGTCGTAGGAGCGCATGATGGGCTTCAGCGCCTTGTCACCACCGGCCGAGGCGACGATGGAGCGATAGATGCGGTCGGAGGCGTCGTGGGCGAACTCGGCCAGCAGCAGGAGCTGGGGGAAGGTGTTGTCCTTCAACGTCACGCAGTCCTTCAGCCAGCGGTTGGCAATCGCCAGCACTTGGGGGAAGAGCCACTGCTTGACGTTGCCGTCGTCGTCGCGGAAGTACTGCTCCAGGGTCAGCTTGGCCAGCAGGAACGCGACCTCCTGCTCGCGGTGCCGCTTGAGGTCGTCGAGGGTGTGAGTGCTGCCTTCGCCGAAGATCGGCTCCAGGTGCGTCTTGGTCGGGATGTCGGCGGTCGACAGCGCGAGCATCGACGCGTCGCCAAAGGTGGCCGTCAGCCGCTCGCTCGGCAGGTCGTAGCGGTAGCCGACGAGACGGGGGAAGGTGATCTCGCAGGCTATACGGTCTTCAAGAGCACGCACGCGGGTGGGCATCGGGCCGGGCTTGGGGTCGGCACGGGAGCCGGAGCAGGGGATGAAGGAGAAGGGCACGCCATAGACCTCGGCGTATTCCGGTGCGAACGCCTCGATCTCCACCGTCTTTCCGTTCACGGCTACGGTGCGCCGCTGTGTGGCGTAGCTCGTCCGGCGCAGGCCGCGACCCACCACCTGCTCGCACAGCAGTTGGGTGCCGAAGGCGCGCACGCCGAGAATGTGGGTGACGGTGGTGGCGTCCCAGCCCTCCGTGAGCATGGAGACGGAGACGACGCACTTCACGTTCTCGCCCAGCTTCCCCGCCTTGCCCACCGTGTTCATCACCTCGCGCAGCAGGTCCTCGTCGGTCAGGCCCTCAGCGTCGCGGCCGGGGAAGCGCTGCCGGTACTCCTGCTTGAACTCGTCGATCTCGGCGGCGGCGATCTTCTTGAAGTCGGCGCTCATCGCCTCGCCGGACTCAAGCTGGCTGCTGTCGACAAGGATCGTGTTCGGCCGAGCGCTCCAGCAGTTGCCCTCGACGTTGCTGAAGATGTCGAGCTGGCCCGGCACGAGGACGGTCTGACCCTCGGACAGCGTTTTCTCCCAGCCGGCGACGTGGTCGAAGACCAGTTTGGAGACGTTGGTGTTGTTGCAGACGACAATGAAGACCGGCGGCGTCTGGCCCCTGGCGCGGGCCTCGGCGTCCTGCTCCCACAGGCGGTAGTACTTCTCGTAGTTGCCGTAGAGGCTCTTCAACGCCCCCTCCAGCTCGACAGGAAGCTTCGGCTCGCCGCTGACGGCGTCGGTCTTACGCCCCTTCTTGGGCAGGTGCTCACGGATGCGGACCCAGAGGTCTCGATAGGTCGGCAAATCGCCCCGCATCGAGTCGTCCGCCACCGGCACACGAGGCACCTTCACGATACCCGATTCGATGGCGTCTATCAGCGAGAAATCGGAGACGACCCAGGGGAAGAGCATCCCTTCGGAGTAGCCGGAGCCCCGCAGGAAGAAGGGAGTGGCCGAGAGGTCATAGACCACCCGAACGCCGATCTTCTCCTTGATCGCCTCCAGGCCGGATATCCAGACACGGGCCTCCTCGTCGCGCCTCTCCGCCTCCCTGCGCTCGTCGCCTACCAGCTTCACGTCCTCACCGCCGGCCCGTCGGCGATAGCAGTGGTGCGCTTCGTCGTTGATGACCACGATGTTCTTCTTGTTGCTTAGGTCGCGACAGGCCCGGCGGACCATCTGCGCGGGCGTCTCCGTGAACGGGCTTTCCTCTCGCCCAGCCAGCAGGATGCTCTTGGTGATCCTGCCTGCCTGTGTGTGCTCTCGCAGGAGGAAAGCGTGAAAGTTGGTGATGACTACCTTGGCACTGCCCAGCTCGTCCATCCACTCCGGGGGCAGAATGTCGCGCTCCCGGTAATAGTTGTTGGGGTCATTGGGTAGGAGTACACGTAGCCGGTCGCGTATGGTGATGCCGGGCGTGACAATGAGGAAGGCATCGGAGAAGTGGGCGTCCTGGGGGTTGCGCAGCTTGTTGAGTGCATGCCACGCGATGATCATCGCCATGACCACCGTCTTGCCAGCGGCGGTCGCCATCTTGAAGGCGACGCGGGAAAGCAGGGGATTGGCGTCTTGGTTCGCTTCACGAAGCTTGTTGTCGATCCAGGCGTCGCCATACTTCGAGGCGACCTCCGTGAGGTAGATGGCGGTCTCCAGTGCCTCGATCTGGCAGAAGAAGAGTTTCTTCTCGCGGTCCTCCCGCTGCCAGTAGTTGAGAAGCTGTCGCGTCGTCTTGGTGATACCGATGTAGCCGCCCTGCCGCCAGCGGGCGACGCGCTCCCGCACGTCGTTCACCAGCTTGTTGGGCTTGACCGTCTCCCGCATCTCGGCGATGTCCAGCGCGAGCTGCCTTCCACTCTTCTTTGGAGGCGCAATCGGCACGTAGTAGCCGCTGGACCGGCGTGCCTCGACTATCTCGTCGGTTATGCCGTGGTCGGCGAAGCGGAAGTGCCGCTGCGGCTCCTCGTAGGGCGAGTTGAGGACGGGATTCTCGATGACAACTTGCGCCATATTCGATCCCCCGAACCTCCGTGGACACGTCGAATACGATTGTGCGGGGAAGGTAGCTTCTGTTGGCTATGATACGCGGTCAGCGCTCAATGTCAAACAGGGGGCGGGGCGAGGTACGACGAGGGCGCACGATCCCCTCTCTGTAAGGTGGTAGAGTCTGGGCACGGCAAGACAGGCTGACCCGACGTATCCCCTGGCCCGGCGCGCGTTCCGGTGCCCTGTAATGTGATCTGTCGCCTGCTTGCCGGGCCCACGGGGCTT
>CAYGYF010000110.1:0-5432 GCA_964354065.1 uncultured Dehalococcoidia bacterium
GTGGTCGCCGCCATCACCCGCCGCTCCGCCGAATCGCTGGGCCTTAAGGCCGGCGATCAGGTGACCGCCCTCATCAAGGCCACCGCCGTGCTCATCGCCAAGTAGCCGGGCCTATCGCCCGCCCCGCTTCCACTGGGGCCGCCGCTTCTCCAGGAAGGCGCGCGCCCCCTCCGCGGGCGAGTCGCCCCGAAAGAAGAGGGTGCGTATGGTCTCCGCCTCGATGCGGAAGCCCTCCTCCAGAGGCCGCCCGATGCCCCGTATCAGCGCCTCTTTGTCGCTGCGGATCGCCCCCTGCGGCAACTGGCAGATCTGCTCGGCCAGCTCCGTCGCCCGCGCCATCAGCCGATCCCTGGGCACGATTTCGTTCACCAGGCCGATGCGATACGCCTCCTCCACATCGAAGCGGCGACCGGTGATGATCATCTCCAGTGCTCGCCCCAGGCCGACGATCCGCCACAGCCGCTGCGTGCCGCCGTCGCCCAGCCCCACGTTCCACCTCCGGTTCAAGATACCGAACTCCGCGCGGTCGGCGGCCAGGCGGATGTCGCACATGCACGCGATCTCCAGACCCCCCGCAAAGCAGTAGCCGTTGACGGCCGCGATCATCGGCTTGTATATGTCCAGCCCCAGGGTATAGCCGAGAAAGCCCTCCAGATTCTGGAGCTGCACCCGAAACTGGTCCTCCGTTATCGGCCCCCACCCCTGCGACACCTGCTTGAGGTCAGCGCCGCTACAAAAAGACTCGTCGCCCGCCCCCGTTATCACTGCCACGAAGGCGTCATCGTCGTCACGGAAGGCCCGCCAGGCGTCAGCCAGTAGCGCCGCCGTCTCGCTGTCGACGCAGTTGTGCACCTCCGGCCGGTTGATGATGATGTAAAAAACGCGGTTCCTCTTCTCGTAGAAAGCCTTAGGCTGGAGCATGGCGAGCCTCCTTCGACAAGCTCAGGATGTATCCTTCGCCAGAACAGAGAAATAGGGGATGCCGCAGCTATTATACCTGCCAGTAGGCAGGCTCGAGCTGTGGAAGGAGCCTAGACACTGAACAGGATGTGCAGCACGTCGCCGTCCTGCACGCCGTAGCTTTTGCCCTCGGTGCGCAGGACGCCCCGCTTGCGGGCCTCGGCCAGCGAGCCGCAGTACAGCATCTCCTCCCAGGTGACAACCTCCGCCCGGATGAACCCCTTCTCCATGTCGGTGTGGATCTTGCCGGCCGCCCTGACGGCTGAGGTTCCCTGAGGCACCGTCCAGGCGCGGCACTCCTCCCCCACCACCGTATAGAAGGTGACGAGGCCTAGCAGCTCGAACGTCTGGTGCAGCACCCGCTGAACGCCGGAGTCGGTCAGGCCCAGCTCCCGGCGGAACTCCTCGGCCTCCTCCACCGAGAGCTCGGCCAGCTCCATCTCCAACTGGCCACACAGCGCCGCCACCCGCGTCCCCTGGCCGCCGTAGCGAGCGCCGAACTCGCTTTCCACCGCCGCGATGCTGGCGCAATCCTGCTCCCCCACGTTCACCACCAGCAGGACGGGCTTCAGGGTGAGCAGCGCGTAGTCCCGCAGAGCCTTCTCCTCCTCCGCCGCCAGGGTCTGCGCCCGCAGGGGCGTCTCGCCCTCCAGCGACGCGTTCACCCGCCGCAGCAGCTCCATCTCCCGCTCGCCTGCCTCCCGCTCGCCCGCCTTGGCCGAGCGCACCACCGGGTCCAGCCGCTCCAGCCGCTTCTCGACGACAGCCAGGTCAGCCAGGGCCAGCTCAGCGTCGATAGCGGCGATGTCACGGTGGGGGTCGATGTTACCCTCAGGATGAGGCACGTCTTCTCGCTCAAAGGTGCGCACGACGTGCAGGAGGGCGTCAGTGGCACTCAGAGCCGATAGGATCTGGCTGGAGAGGCCGCCGCCCCGCCCGAAAGTGGCGCCCATGGCGGGGAAATCGAAGTAGCGCACCTCGGCGGGGGTGACCTTCTTGGACTGGAAGTGGGCCGCCAGCTTCGCCAGGCGCTCGTCGGGGACCTTCACCACACCGATGTGCGTCTCCACGCCCCCGCCATGGCTGCCGGTGTCGGCATGGCCGTGAGTGAGGGCATTGAAAACCGTGGTCTTGCCGCAAAGAGGAAACCCGACTATGCCCAGGTCCATGAGAAGGCAAAACCTCAGAACCCAAGAATCAGGAAGCCATCACCGCCCCCAGCATAGGGCCGCCGGGGAAGGGTGTCAACGCGAGGGCCGCTGCCTGCGACGAGCCACCCAGGCCAGGCTCAGGGCCGCCACGCCCAGAAGCGCCGAACCCGCAAAGGCGAGCGCCCACCAGAGCAGGCCTGCGGCGCCTTCGCTCTCGCCGCCGCCGGTCACGGGAAGGGCACGCACGGCCGGAGTGGCAGCCGCCGTGGCGGTGTTGGCGGGGGACGCCGGTGTCGGGGCGAAAAGCGGCGGCGTCGGTGTGACCACCTTGGCCGCAACCTCCACGTTCACGCAGGCCTCGTTGGAGAAGGTGGAGCGGCCCGTCTCATTCCCGAAATAGACGCGGTAGCAGTAGATGCCCACCTGCCAAGGAATGTCTTCCACGGACACGGGGCCCATCCAGGAAGGAGGATGTCCGCCAACGTTCTTGACGCCGGGCCAGTCTCCCGGGCTCACCTTCCGCTCGACGATGTAGCACAGGTCGTCTGCGGTGCTGTCATCCCAGGTGAGCCTGATAGCGAGGCCTTCCAGCAGCTCGGGGCTCCACACAAGCTCGGCGCGCAGATTGGCGGGTGGTTTGGGCGTCCCGGGCGAGCCCACCGGCCCTTGGCCCTGGCAACCTGCTGGCAATGGCGTAGGCGGAGGCGGCCAGCCCAGCGGCGTAGGGGTCATGGGCGTAGGCGTGGGCGTGGCTATGGCCGTAGAGGTGACGAGCGTTGCCGTCGGCGTGGGCGACGCCTCCTGGGCAAGCACCGCTGTCGCTCCGGCCAGCCCGGCCAAAAGCACGAGACCTACGACCGCTGCGGGAAATCTCGCAAGCACCTGCACTCCCTAAAGCGCACCCATTATAGCACGCCTGCGCAAGGCTTCAAGCCGCTCTTAGCTGACCCACCGCGCACACCTCTCGCAGGACGCACCGCTCGCACAGCGGCTCCTTGCGGCACACGGACTTGGCGTGATGGTCAATGAGGGCGTGGTACTCGTTGAACAGCCACACGTCGGCAGGCAGGCCTCCCCCGAACAGCCCCTGCCAGGAGACGTAGTCGTCCCTGGCCGGCCTCAGCCCCAGGCGCGAGAAGACCCGCCGAGTGTAGGCGTCGATGACGAAAGCGGCCTTGTGGGCAGCGTAGAGGATGATCGAGTCGGCCGTCTCCTGGCCGATGCCGTGGGTCGCCAGGAGCTGTCGCCTCAGCTCCGGCAGCGGCAACGCGAACAGGCGATCCAGCTCGCCCCCGTACCTGTCGAAAAGCATCTCCCCGAAGGCCTTCAGCTTGCGGGCCTTGGCATTGTAGTAGCCGGCGGGGTAGACCAGGCGGGCCAGCTCCTCCTGGCTCAGGTGAAGAAGCCCCTCCGGCGACAGGGCCCCCGCCCCCTTCAGGTTATCGATGGCTTTCTCCACATTCGCCCAGGCCGCCGCCTGAGTGAGGATCGCCCCCACGACCACCTCGAACGGCGAGCCGCCCGGCCACCAGCCCTGCGGCCCGTAGGCAGCGTACAGGCGATGGTAGATGTCCAGGAGCTTGTCGCCAAGCGGCTCGCCCACGGCTCACTAGCCCTGTCGACGCTCCTCCATCCGCCGCACGTTCCCCTTTCGCCCCAGCAGTGGCACCGCCGCCAGGCCGATAGGGTTGGGCCGGAACGTCGCGTCTTCCATTAGCGCCTGACCTCCCTCCATCGCGCCCCGAGCTTAGCATAGGAGCCTGCCCTGAGCCACGCGAAGGGGTCAGCGGCGGCCAAGAATCTGACCCCGGAGCAGGAGCGCCACCACCAGGACGGTGGCCAGGGCCGCCGTGCTCCCGCCCAAGAAGAACGGCGCTGCGGGGCCCACCTGATCCCAGAGTACCCCCGCCAGGATGCTCGATAGGAGGAGCATCAGGCCCATGCCGCCCTGGTAGAGGCCCAGGGCGGTGCCTCGCCACTCACCGCCAACGAAGTCAGACACCAGCGCCCGGCCCACGCCCTCGGTCAGGGCCATGTACACCCCGTAGACAGGGAAGAGCAGCCACACATAAGCCCCGGCATCGACTACAGCGAAGCCCAGGTAGACCGCCGCGAAGATGGCGAACCCCAGGCCCATGACGTTCCGGCGACCCAGCCGGTCGGAGGCGATGCCAGCGGGCATGGCCAGCAGGGAGTAGCTCACGTTGTAGACCACATAGGCCAGAACGGCCTCGCTGACGCCCAGGCCCAGGTCGCGGGAGCGCAGGATGAGGAAGGCATCGCTGGAGTTGCCCAGGGCAAACACCAGGCTTATGAGCAGGAAAGCGTAGTAGCCCCTCCCAAAGTGGGCGAGCTTCATCTCCTCCCGCGGCTTGGCGTCGCCTGGCCGGGCGGCGCTCTCCCCCACGCTCCTCAGCAGAATAACCCCCGCCACGCCGGGGATAACGGCCAGGGCGAAGATGAGGCGGAAGTTCTGCCCCAGCAGGGCGAGCAAAGCCAGCGCCCCCAGGGGGCCCAGCACGGCCCCCGCCGTGTCGGCCGCCCGCTGGAAGCCGAAGGCGCGGCCCCTGACGCTGGGCTCCGTCCACTGAGCGATCAGGGCGTCGCGAGGGGCGGAGCGCAGCCCCTTACCGAAACGGTCCACGAATCGCGCGAACAGCACTGTCGGCCAGTGGAAGGCCACGGCCAGCAGGAGCTTGCCGGCGGCCGCCAGGATGTACCCAGCCACCACGAACGGCATCCGCTTGCCCACCCTATCGGACAGCCACCCCGAGGCCACCCTGAGGACGCTGGCCGTGCTCTCGGCCACCCCCTCGATGGCCCCCACTACGGCCAGCGGCGCCCCCAGCACCGAGGTCAGGAAGATCGGCACCAGGGGATAGACCATCTCGCTGCTGATATCGGTGAAGAAACTGACAATGCCCAGACGAAAGACGTTCCGCTCCACCCCGGGCACGATGGAGCCCCGGCCCGCGGCCGGCGCACCACCCGCAGGGGACTTCTCGCCTTGGCCAGACATCCGCTCCATCATCCGAAAGCCGACACCTGTTCCGCCCAATCATACTAGAGCGATGTGCTACAATCCTGGCGCCGTGGCCGAAACAAACCTTCTGGAAGTCGACATGCTCCCTTAGGCCCCCCAAAGGAAGAGGCCCCGACGTGTCGGGGCCCCTTCGTCCGAGCTCGCCGTCGTCCTAGGTGCAGGTCACGAACAGCTTCCCTGTGTACTTCGTCACGTCGCCAATCAGGATCATGCCGTCGGTGTTCAGGTCCAGGCGGCAATTCGGATCGGCGCTCGGGCAGGTCACCGGGGTGAACAGC
>CAYGYF010000111.1:0-5368 GCA_964354065.1 uncultured Dehalococcoidia bacterium
TGCCCGGCCGCCAGCCCTGCCAGTACTGCAAGCCCACCCGCCAGATGCTGGAGGAGCTGGCCGCCCTCACCGACGCAATCAGCCTGCGCCAGCACATCTTCGACGAGGACAGGGAGGCCGTCGCCCTCTACCAAGTGGACAGGATACCGGCCATCGTCCTCCACGGCAGCAACGCCCTGCCCGCCGGCAGGCAGGGGCGCTGGCTTAAGTACTACGGCTTCCCTGGCGGCCACGAGCTCGTCACCCTGATCGAGACCATCGTGGACATATCGCGCGGCACCCAATACCTGAGCGAACAGACGCGGAAGCGGCTACGCAAGCTGAAGCAGGACGTACGCATTCAGGTGTTCGTGACGCCGGCCTGCCCCTACTGTCCCCAGATGGCCCGCCTGGCCTACCACCTGGCCCTGGAGAACCCTCACGTCACGACGGAGGTGATCGAGGCGGGCGAGTTCCCCGAGCTGAGCCAGCGCCACCAGGTGCGGGCCGTCCCCACGACTGTCATCGACGACAAGGTGACCTTCCCCGGCGTCGTCCCCGACAACGTCCTGATGGACATCATCGACCGGGTGATCCACCCATCGCCCCTGGCCGAGGCGACCCTGGAGGGAGGCCCGACCACTTCCACAGCGGAGGCCAAGACCCTCACGGGTCGAGGCAGAGGCAAGATCGTCGTCCCCTAGCTTCGGCGCAGGCGGCGAGACAGCACGGCTGCTCCGACGAGGACGACGCCCGCTAGGCCCAGCCCGGCCGCGCCCAGACCTGCCGCCGTGGCCCAGGGGAACTTGTCCTCGCCGGCCTGCTCCTGCTGGCCGTCCGTCTGACCGGAGGGAGAAGGCGTCGGTAGGGGCGACATCGGGGTGGCGGTGGGGCTCGGCCGCACCCGTGGCGCCAGGCCCAGGCTGGCCCGCCAGGCGTCCTCTAGGCCATCCTGGTCGAAGCCGTAGACCTTCAGGAGAGCCTTGTCGACGGTGTTGCCCTCCTTGAAGGTAGCAAACAACTGGGCGAACTTCTGGGGGCCGTAGGTCTTGACGAGAAAGTCCACCAGACTCCAGGCCTGGCCGTAGAAGAGGTTCACCTTGTCGGGGTCGCCGGTAGGGGAGGTCATAGAGCGAACGGAGAGGAGACTGTCGCGGCGGACGGCGCTCTCCACGGCAGAGGTGAAACCGCCGCCGGGCTCCGACTGGGCGTACATGGCCGTCCCCTCGTCCAGCCAGGTGGGGAGAGAGCCGTAGGGGCCCTCCCCAGCCTCGCCGGTGACGATATGGGTCAGCTCATGGCGAAGGATATCGCCGCCACTATCGCTCAGCATGAGGATGGTGTCCGAGCTGACCCGCTCGCCGGCAGTCACGACCGACTGGGCATGGGTCTCGCTGCGTCGCACCAGGGCGGGGAGCATGTCTTGGTAGCTGTCGTAAATCCAGACCTTCACCGGGAAGTCTACCGTCGCGCCCAGCAGGGCCGACATGTCGTCGAGGGTCTGGTGGGCCACGACCAAGGACGATTCGGCGGCGGAGCGGCTGCCGGCGTACCAGTGGACAGTGACGTTGCCCTCGCTGATGCTGTCCCAGGAGAAGCGAGTATCATCGTAGACGAAGGCCTTCGGTTCGGTCGCCAGTTTGTTGCCGGCGGCATCTTCGATCTCCCAGAAGTAGTCGATCTCAGTGCCGGGGGCCAGGTAGCTCCGAGGCGGGTCGTTCCCCTTGAGATGGAAGTCCACCTGGACGCGGTCGGCGGGGGTGAAGTCGGGCACGCCGTAGGCCGCGACGCTGTCGGGCATGATCTGGTAGCGAAGGGTCACCTTCTGGATAGTGGAATCGCTGTTAGCCGCCAGGCGGAACACCACCTCCTGGGGAAAGTCGTTCACCACCTCCTGCGCCGTAACCTCGATGCCGTCCTGGGCCCTGGCCGGCCCCGCAAAGAGAGCGCCGAGGGGAAGAATCGCAAGACCCAGGAGAACCAGAAATCGCTTCATACCTAATCCTTCCCCAGCGTGGCCTTCTGATAGGCCCGCAACAGCTCATCCAGATCGCCGTCCAGGACGGCCTCGGCGTCGCTGGTCTCGTAGCCGGTGCGGTGGTCCTTCACCATCTTGTACGGGTGGAGGACGTAGCTACGGATCTGATTCCCCCAGCCGGCGGAGACATGCTCGCCCTTGAGGCGAGTCTTCTCCTCCGTCTGGCGCTCCACCTCTCGCTCCAGGAGGCGCGCCTCCAGCACCTTCATGGCGATCTCCTTGTTGCGGTACTGGGAGCGCTCGTTCTGGCAGGAGGCGACGATGCCGGTAGGGATGTGGGTGATGCGGACGGCGGTAGCGTTCTTCTGGACGTGCTGGCCGCCGTGGCCGCTGGCCCGGAAGACGTCGATGCGCAGGTCATCAGAGTCGATGGTCACCTCCGCCATGTCCTCGGCTTCAGGCATGACCTCCACCAGGGCGAAGGAGGTGTGGCGAGCATGGGCGGCATCGAAGGGCGATAGGCGCACCAGGCGGTGCACACCTCGCTCGGCTCGCAGATAGCCGTAGGCATTGGAGCCAGCCACCTCCGCCGTCGCACTCTTGATCCCAGCCTCCTCCCCCGCCGTCACGTCGAGGACACGAGCCTGATAGCCGCGGCCCTCGGCCCAGCGGAGATACATGCGCAGGAGCATCTCCGCCCAGTCCTGGGAGTCGGTGCCGCCGGCGCCAGCGTGGATGGCCAGGATGGCGTCGCGGCGGTCGTACTGGCCGGAGAGGGCCAGGCTCAGCTCCAGGTCGTCCAGGCGAGTGGCCAGCCCTTCCACCTCGGCCGCGATCTCGGCCGCCATGGCCTCGTCGCCCTCGGCCTGAGTCAGCTCCAGCAGGTCGGAAAGCTCACGCACCTTGGCCTCCAGGCCGCGCCAGGTCTCCACTTGCTGATGAGCCTCGGCCAGGCGGCGCATCACTTTCTGGGTCTCCTGGGGGTCGTCCCAGAAGTCGGGCCGAGACGAGCGGGCTTCCAGCGCCCCTATCTCGCGTTCCTGGCGAGCGACGTCAAAGACTCTCCGTTATGTGGAAGATGCGCTCGGAAAGCTGCTTGAGGATGTCTTTCACTTCGTCCATGCGATTATCGACCACCTTAGCGCCTTGTCCCTGCCTGCCGGCAGGCAGGTTCCCTCACAACAGCGTCATCTGCTCGGCCGCCGGTTCGGTTACGGCCGCTATCGTCTGGCCGCCAGCGGCCTGGTGGGCCAATCGCGCCGGCTCCGGCAGGCGATAGCCCCTACATAGGCGGAGCACCCATTCCGCCGCCTCCGCCAGGCCGATGCGATGGCCAGCCGAGACGTAGACGGGCGTCACCCCTGTCCGGGTGCGCAGCACCAGGCCGATGACCTCGGGCCCGTCCCGCAGCTCGACGCGGCTGCCCACCTCCTCGCCGACGGGCCCGTGCTCACCCACGAGGCGAGACTTGGCGCAGCCGATGGTCGGCAGGTCGAGCAGGAGGCCCAGGTGGCAGGCGATGCCGAAGCGGCGGGGGTGGGCCAGCCCCTGGCCGTCCACCAGGAGTAGGTCGGGCGTGTGCTCCAGACGCTGGAAGGCCTCAGCCAGCACCGGCACCTCGCGGAAGGCGAGGAGGCCCGGCACGTAGGGAAACGTTAGCTCCGACTCGACCACCTGGCGTTCCAGCAGGTGCAGCTCGGGATACGAGAGCACGACCACGGCGCCACGCCCCTTGCCGCCCGCGATGGAGATGTCGGCTCCAGCCACCGTGCGCACGTCCTGCGGCGCGCCATCCAGCACGATCTGGCAGGCCAGCCGCTTCTGCGTGGCTATTGCGTCGCGGGGCTCCAGGTTCCAGGGGTGAAGCTGGCGGATGTCCATCGCAAGGCCATTATAGACAGGGCTATGGAGGGCGGCAACCGCCAACTGCCAGCCGCGAGGTAGTGTTGACAGCAAGACGTGCCGAGAATATCATCGGCATGTTTGTTTCGCCCTGTGTTCTCCTAGAAGGAGGCCCTATGCTCGCTTGGCTTTCGCTATCACGAATCCTCTTGTTTCTGATGGTGGTGATAGTAGTAGTGGTTGGTGGACTGGTAACGATGGCAGTGCTGGCCTTCGTGGGGTCGCCAGGAGCCTGCGGCGAGGGCTCTGCGGGCTCTACGGCGGCACGCGCTAGCTTTCAGCAGAAGTGGGATCCCTTCGACGCCGACCTGAAGGCAGGAAGGAGCAGCCAGGTCACCTTCACGGAGGAGGAGCTGGCAGCCAGAGGCGCCGCCTGGATTGAGGAAAATGACCTGCCCATCAAGGACCTGAAGGTCTACCTGTGTCCAGGCGAGGGCCAGGCCTCGGGCAACATTGACATCGGGCCGGCGACCATCGACGCCCTGGTGGGCGGGAACCTGGACCTCAGCGGTCCCAAGCCCAGGATCAACATCGAGACCGCTCGCGTCGGGAGCGTGCCCGGCTGGCTGACGGGCTGGGTCGTCGACCGCATCGAGAGTGTGGCAAAGCTGGACGAGATAGACATCAATCCCGGCATCACCAGGGTGGACATCGAGGAAAACCAGACTACCCTGCGCGGCGGGCAATAAGAGGGCATCTAGGGGAGTGCCCCTGGTGCGGCGCCGCCTGAGAGGGCGGGGCCAGGTCTTGCGGTAGGTGCGGCAGCGCCAGCGCTGGCCGTCAATCGCCTCAGGGCCTCCAGCTTCTCCCGCTGGCCCAGCTTGGCCCGCGATACGGCCATGCGCAGCACCTCGATGGAGCGGTCGTAGGTCTGGCGGTCGACCGGGTAGGGGTGACCGTCCTTGCCTCCATGGGCGAAGGAGAAGCGAGCAGGGTCGCGCACGCTGGCCTTGGCCCCGTACACCAGCTCCGAGATGAGGGCCAGGGCGCGGATGGTCTTGGCGCCCACCCCTTCCATGCCTAGCAGGCGCTCGAAGTCCTGGGGCTGGCGCTCGTAGGTCCCCAAGAAGATGCGGGCCAGCTTATCAGGATGGATGTCGCTCAGGATCAGGTGATGGCGCTCGGGCAGTTCCAGCGTTTGCAAGCGCTTCAGCTCGCCCACCAGCTTGTCGGGCCGCTCGCCGGCTAGCTGGGCGCTTAGGTCGCGGCAGCGGTCGCTCTCCTGGGCCACCATATTCAGGACGACGCCCCGCCCATTGGAGCAGATGGCGGCGTGGGGCTCGCAGACGAAGTCGTCCACCGCCGACGACAGCCAGTGGTAGCGGCGAGCCCAGCGGGTGGCCTCGTTCATGCCCTGCTGGATGACCGCCCATTGGCCGCCTGTCCCTGTGAAGACGAAGGTGTGGTGGTAGAGCTGGTAGCCGTCCTGGAGGGCGGCCGAGTCCACTTTGGCTGCCATGCGCGAGGCGTAGACCAGGCCCGCTGGCTCGAAGCCGAAGCGCTCGCCGA
>CAYGYF010000112.1:0-5360 GCA_964354065.1 uncultured Dehalococcoidia bacterium
CGCCCCGACTACAGCATCCCCTGCTGGTCAGCCGGCAGCGCGTCAATGGTCATCTCGCAGTCAGCGGCCTCCAGCGCGGCCGCCTCATCCCCGATGTCCCTGGGAACATCCACCACGATTCTCGTCTTGTCTCCGAGGTGTTGCCCCCGGCGGTTGTAACGGTGCGACACCTCGTACTTCACGACTCGCCCTTTCGCGTGCATATCGTCTCCTCTCTCCTTAGTGTATTTCGGCAGCCCTCCCGCCCGGCGGAAGGGGGGATGTCACAGGACGGGAGGGCGTGCCACGTCAGGGGGTCTGGGCCTCGGGCGACTCCGTCTCCAGATGGACGTCTTCCGTCAACCGCTCCAGCACCATCGCGCAGAAGGCCCCCACGTCCGCGAGGTGCTGATCGATTTCAGGACACCCTGGCACCTGGATCGCCTCCTTTGCCTGCGCCAGGTTCCGCTCGGCCGACTCGATCAGAGTCATCGTCCCGAGGAAGTTCTTGTGCAGCCACTTCCCCGCCGCGATCTCCGCCGCCGCCTGTCGCATCCGCCCCTCCATCGCCTCAGCGAACGCCTTCACTTCCGGTCGCAACTTGATGCTCATCGTTCTCCTCGCTTCCTGTGTGATATGATTCGTACTCATGCCTCCGGCTCCCCGCCCTTTTGAGGCAGTCGGAACAGCGCACGGTCCGGGTGAGTTCGCCTGTGCCGGTGGTCATTCGGTGGCCTCCTTCTTCTCGGGGTAGTCGGAGTCCGCGCAAACCGGGCAGACCTCCAGGTTGTCCTCGCCAATCTCGCGGCAGGAGAGGCACATCATCGCGCCGCAGTGCTTACACTCGCTGAACTCGTGGTGCCACCACTGCCTACCACAGAAGCCACAACGATGGAGGGTTGCAGTGGTCATTCGGGGGCCTCCTCGGTGGGCTGCGCGTCGTACCACTGCGCTTCCATCCAGGCCGCGGCCGTCTTGAGAGCCGCTATCAGTTCGTCCGTACCCCCGCCACCCGTGTAGCAGTTCACCATGCCCACCAGGTTGTCGAGGGCCTCCAGCGGCGACTCCGGGGGCGACTCCCCGTTGCCACCAGATCGACAGTGCTCTATCTGCCAGTCGATGTCAGTGCGCAGCGCCTGGGCGAGCTGGGCGAAGTGCCCGGCCGCCGTGGGGAGGGGTCGCGCCGGGAAAGCCACACCCGACGACTGCGAACGTCCGTGGTGATCGCAGAGGAGGTCGCCTGTGCAGGATCGCCATGCCGCGGGTGCGCCACAGCCCTCCATCCCCGGCTCAGGTAGGCAGCGACGAATGGGGTACTGGCAGGTCATGCCGCACCGCCTTCCCCGCCCTTGAGCGCCTGCACCCACGCCAGGAGCTCGCCCAGTAGCCCTGCCCCGAGTGTCGGCAGGTCGCCGAACCCCTTGGCCAGACTCACCTTCGCGCCGCGCAGGAAGGGCTGGATCATCAGCATGGCCTGTCCGGGGGTCTGCGCGCCCCGTTCCGCGATGGCGCGGTGAACGTCGGCGACCAGTTCTTCAACCTCGGGGGAGGCCTCGGGTTCGGGGACGGGGGCGGCATCCTTCGGCGCGGCCGCGGCGGGCGGCTCATTCTGCGTGTACTGGCAGCCGCTCCGGGTCTTGGTCTTGGCGTCGTAGTGGCCCCCACTGCACACCCAGAAGGAACCGGAACCGTCGCGCCGCTGCTTCTCCACCAGATGGCCCTTGCCGCACTTCGGGCAGGTGACGGATATCCCACCGTTGCCGGTGTGCGCCTCCTCCTCTTCCTCGGCTGAACGCGGTACCAGCAAGATAGCGGTGATACCCGTCGCCTCCGCGATGCTCCGCACCTTTGCGCGCTTCTCAGCGCGGGCCGCGACGTTGCGGATCGTGGTGCCGAAGTCATTGGCGAGAGCGTCGATGGTCTGGGCCTCCGGCCCCTTCCAGCCGCAGGAGTAGCAGACGAACTGGTCGCGCACGTCCGACTGGCGATCCCGCCCGGTGTTCTTCGAGCACGTCGGACAGGCCTTGCGGCGGAAGCACGATTCCGCCGAGGAAGCGAACCCCTCGGCCTCCCACTGGTCGGCCCCGGTCGCCCTGGAGAACACCGTCGCCTTGATAGTGATCTCCACGCGTTCCGCGCCGCGGTCAACGTGGGACAGCATCTCGTCCCGCCGCGTCCGCACTCCGTACCCGAATAGCCCCGCTAGGAGTTCGGCCCCCCCCTTCCACAGGAAGGGCTTGTCCACGCCGGGGATGGTGCCGTAGTGGACCCCCGACTTCATCACCTGATCGAAGAACTTCTGGACGTTGGCCAGTTGCGCCGCGGTCCGCGTGGGGTCAATCGTCGCCATCTGCACGGCCGTGGCCGGCAGTCCGCTCTCCTCGTCCCGGTAGACCTGCAATTCTCTCGTCTCACTCATGCCCTCACCTCCTCCTTGACAGCGTTGACGTGGGTGCTCCACACCCCCTTCTTGTTCACCCGACGGGCGATAGTCCAATCGCCACAGCGCCAGGTCCTCTCCTCCTGTACGCGGTCGAAGCGGGCCTTGACCGCCGCGTCATGCTCCCTGGCATTCGCCAGCCACATCTTCCCGGCGCCGAGGAGGTCCAGGTGTTCCTGCAGGGCGTCATCCTGAATGACCTCCTGGGCTACCCAGACCGTCTCTGGGGCGCAAATGTGAACGAAGTCACAGATGGGGCAGGTGTGCTCATCGAAGGCCATGCGGTCGGGCGGCACTCCCGCGTCCAGGGCGTCATAGACCCGCTCGGCGCTCTGCAGGATGGTCTCGCCGTAGGCATAGTCGAGTTCGATAGGTAGCCAGGTAATCTGCCCCGTCTCCTTACCGCGCAGGGCCAGCAGACCCTCGGTGTCATCGTGCCGCTCAGCAAGCATGAGCAGATAGAGGGTCATCTGCGCCGGGTACTGGCGGAGCCACACCTGCTTCGCGGTCAGCATCTCCCGCCAGTCCGAGAACCGCTCGGACCCGCCGTAACTGAGACCCTTGTGCTCCACGGGCACCTGCCGGCGGCCCAAGAATCCCCCGGTGACGAAGAAGTCGATCTTCCCGGAAATCAGCCGGTGCCGCCCGCCGCGCAGGACATAGTTCAGGGGTTCCTCCGCCCGCACGATCTCAAAGCCCGCCTCCTCGATGTCATGCCTGGAGGCCTGGGCCTCCATGTGGCCCTGATCGAAGAGGGCCTGCAATCCGGGGCGCGCCGGTAGCCGTTCCTGCCAGTCCGCGATGCAGTGGTACTTGTTCCGGTCGCACGGATGGCCGGCAAAGCTCGCCCAGATGGACGTAGGCCGCGCCTTGCGGAACTTGGCGTCCTTGGCCGTGGTGATCGTGTCCTGTATCCGGGAAGCGATGCCGGCGATGGTAATGGTCTCAGTCGCGCTCATCTCACCTCCCCCTTGTGTGCTGTGTGCCGCCTCTGTGCAAACGGCTCAGTCACCGCTCACCTCCCCCAATCCCAGCCGTAGAACCTCATACTCCTCCCCAACGCACTCCATGCCCAATCTCTCACAGTCTGGATAGGGGTCACGAAGTAGCGCGTCAGGTTCCCAGGGCCAACCGTCATACGGAGGCTCCTGGTCGAAGGTGTTCCCGTGCGTTCCCTTGAAGTCCGCGGGGTCTGGGTCGAAGAGACCCCATTTGACGCCGACGCCAACAAGGGAGTTGAACACCACCGTCCCCTCGCGACCATCGGGAAGTCGCACCTGCGTACCGAGCGTGGAGATCGTTGCCATCCCGCTCACCTCCCCCAATCGTTCGTCTGGTGTCGCCGCTCGCGCTCGTCCGCCGCGTACCCCTCCCACTCGCACCCGTCCGGGTCCGTAGTACACTCCTCCATCCGGTCGCAGGGGCCATCGCCGCTGTTGCAGCGCAGAGACGCCCGCCGCAGGCTGCGGAAGATCTGTTGCTCGGCGTGATGGTCCGCCTTGCAGTCCGCGGGGCGCCGCCCCTTCTCACAGGTCAGTCCCCAGGCTACGGCGGCGCAGAATGGACACGCTACCGCCTTGCAGTGGGAGTAGTCCCGTGGTACAATCGGGCCTGCTTGTAGGTCAGTCTGTGCCGGGTTCTCGGTTCGCGCCGGGGACCCGGTTGTCTGTGGGGTTATCACGCCTTCACCTCCCCGCTCACTTCCTTCGCCTCTTCCGCCGCCTGCCAGAACGCCTCCGCTTCATCTCGCGCCCGCCTCACCGAACCATCGGAGTGCAGTCGGTCGTCCATCTCACAGAGCAACTTGTCGAGCCACTTCATCGCGTCCCTATCGGCGGGTTCATAGCTAGCGACCAGGTTCCACACCGCGTTCAGGAGTTCGCTTTCGATCCGGGCGATGTGGCCCTGCGGGGTGTCCAGCAGGAACTCAGCCTGAATCATGTAGCACCCGTCGCGCCGCATGTCCCGCTCGGCATCGTCCCGGCAGTCCATGCAGCAGGAGACAGCCCGGTGGAATGGTTCCTTGCTCGCCTCTCCGGTCAACCGACAAGCCGCGGGTTCGCCGCAGGCCTGTCCCTCGTTGAATCGGCGGTAGGTTATGACTTCGCAGGTGGCGCTCATGGCTGCACACCCTCTCCGGTCCGTGCTCCGCAGTGAGCGCACAGCAACTCGCCCTCCTCAACATAGGTCTCCCATCGGGACTCGCACACGGAGCAAACGGTCTCGATTACGCGTTCTACTCTCACTATCACGCCATGCGAACGATGGTCGCGCACGAACTCGTTCAGGTCCTTGGCCCAGGCCTCCAGATTGCGGGCCTGCTCCTCCAGGTCACGGGAGTGTTCCTCTGCCCATCGAGGAGGCTCCGCCGTAACGCGAATGTCCGTGAGTTTTCGCTTAGGTTCGGAAACCCGTGGGGTATCAGTCGTCTCGGTGCTCATGGCGCGGCCTCCTTGGGCACGTAGCCCACCTGCTCCAGACAGGCGTCGCAGACCACAATGCCGAAACACGCACCGCCCGTGGAGACAGCGAACGCGAGCATAGGGCCGGTGGCAGACGCCCTGCAAAGGAAACAGAGCCGCGCGCCCGAGGCAGCAGGGGCCACCTCTAGTGCAACGCTGAAAGTAACGCTCCGCATGATCTCGGTCTTGCTCATGGCATCCACACCCGTTGCGCCACCCAGTGCGGGTGCAGGTCCACCGCCCGCGTGCCCACCAGCAGCAGGGCCACCGCGAGGATCAGGAACAGCACCCCGAGGAGGTCGCCCCGCGCGCCGGGTGCCAGCCTAGTCCAGAAGCACTTGCCCATGTCAGGCCTCCCCTATCGCCATACCGGAATGCGATTCAGTGGCTCCGCGAAAAACCCGATCCACACAAAGCCCTCCGTTTGTGCCCAGTCCGCGTAGAGGGGCGCACGCTTCGCCTGGTAGTCCGCGTAGAGG
>CAYGYF010000113.1:0-5356 GCA_964354065.1 uncultured Dehalococcoidia bacterium
CGCCAGCCGTGAATACGCCACCAGGAGGATTGCCGGCGAAGATAGCGTCGAGCAGGCTGGCCGTGGCTTCGTCGCCATCGCCGCTCTTGGAGCCGATGTCGCTCGCCCCTACGAACACGGGGTCAGTGCCTGACCACTGCACGACGGGCATGGGCGCGTTACTCCCCGCCTCAGTGGAACTGAAGTGAACGCCGTCAGTGGATGAGGTCACCACATAGAAATCGACGATGCCGTCGCCGTCGGCATCGCGGTCGTGCGCGAACACGTCCCAAGAGCCATTGGTGTCGGCCGCCACCAGGTTGGAGGCGCCGGAATCGAAGGCGACGTAGCGGCCGTCGGCGCTGACAGCGGGCGAAAGGCTCTCCTCGTTCCCCTCGTTGCCACCACTGTCTACGCTCACCCGCTCAGTGTTGCTAGGGGAGGCAACACCACGCCCCGCCATAATCAACGTCATAGCAGCCAGCGCCGCGAGCAGTACGAGAGGAAAGAAGCGAAAGACTCTCATCGGAGCGCACCCCTCCGAATCGCCTGGCCAGGGATCGCATCATGGCAGAAGATCTCGAAGGAGTCAAGGGCGGCGCCATTCGAGTGGTAGCCGCGAGGGCTGACAAGGGAAGGAGCCATCGCTTCCACGAGCCACACGATGAAGTCATAGTGTGCCTTCAAGCACGTCGTGCAATGGAGGTTGTCTCGCCCAAGGAGGTGAGAGCCGACTTGTGGCGGCTGGACGTTAGGGTCAGCCGAAGTTGTGGGCTGCCGGCGCCACTGTCTGTGCAACCTGCAGCGCTGTCAACCCCTTCGCCATCACGTTCACCGTACCGTCCCGGCGCTGTAGCTCTCCGCGCACGATCACGAAGGGCTCTGTTCGCACCAGCGAGCGCTCCCTCTCGTAGAGGTCGCGGCTTCTCTCGGGAGATCGAGGATTAGGGGCGGCGGGCCTGGGCGAGCCCCTACTGGCAGCTCTCGAACAGCTTTCCGATGTACCTCGTCATGTCGCCGATGAGGATCATGCCGTTCGCGTCCAGGTCCAGGCGGCAATCCCCACCGCCCGGGCAGGTCACCGCGGTGAACAGCTTTCCGATGTACCTCGTCATGTCGCCGATGAGGATCGTGCCGTCGTTGTTCTGGTCCAGCGGCCACGCCGGGTCGCTGGTGTTGTCCGGGCAAGCGTCCAGCGGGTCGGTGGTCACGTGTACCTCAACGTAATCACCGAACCCGTCGCCATCCGTATCGGATTTCAAGGGATCCGTGAAGTAGGTGCTGGCCTCGGCCCCGTCGGCTAGGCCGTCCCCGTCGGAATCCTGGGCTCCGTCGAGCGTCCCATCTCCATCAGTGTCAGGGTTGAGGGGGCTCGTGCCCAGGTAGGGCTCAGCCTGGTCGATTAGACCGTCGTTATCGTCGTCGGGGTCGCAAACATCGCCGAGGCCGTCGTTGTCGAAGTCCTCCTGCCCCACCTCGTAGTCTTCGTCGATCAGCGTGTCGCCATCGTTATCGACGCCGTCTACCGGGTCTTCGCCGTCCTGCGCATCACTGTCAGAGTCGCCGGGGTTCCCGACGCTTGGACAAGTATCGGCGTCCCCCAGCACGAGGTCGTTGTCGACGTCACACCCAGGAGTGATGACCGTGACCGAGACGCCGTTGGTGAGCGTCGTCTCGGGCACGCTGGGGAAGTAGACGGTGGCGAAGTTGGTAACCTCTGTCCCGCAGGTCGCGTCCCCGCGCACGTTGGCGGTGAAGTGACGCTCGCCCTTCTCCTTAGGCCCGAGTTCGCCGATGAACCAGGAGATGGTTCTGGTGGCCGGATCGTAGGTGCCGCCCTCCTCCGGCGGGAGCACCAGGGATGAGGCGTCGAGGTCCTCGTCCAGGGTGTCGGTGGTGTACACGCCAAAGGCAATACCTTCGCCCTCGTTCTCGAACTCCACGGCAAAGTCGATGGCTGCGTCAGGTGCACCGAACTCTTGCGCAACGTGTTTGGCGTTCGGATCCCGGGCAACGCGGATGATGCTCTCTTGTCCGCCGGCGTTCGGTTCGTTCGCGGACTCTGGTTCGCAGTGGGCTTCGGTGTCAGAATCTTCAGCGCACCAGCCGCGAGATCCCCACCAATGCTTGGGCCGAGGTAGACACTCCTGCTTTTCTACCTGGTTCCATTTGCACGCATCATTGCACTCGTAGGTTGTCTTGTAATGCGAGGGATCAAACAGACCCCCTTCGCATTGCTCCTTCACCGTGCCGGGGACGCACATAAAGAATCCGGGATGTTCGTATCGATTCAAAGCACACTCGCCCATGCACAGTCCAGTCTCGAATCCTTCGTAGAAGCCCGGAATCTCTTTCAGATCTTGGGCGATCTGCAGCAGGCACTTTTCCCTGTAGTCCTCCCTCTTTACCGGATCTGATTGCCCTGCCCAATTCAGGCAATACCAACCGGTCTTCATAGTCTTCCACACTACTTTGGCCGCCTTGCCGAGCAGTCCGATAGTATAGTCCAGGCTCTTGCCCGGCACTTTGTCCAGGATGCAGTTCGCCGCGCAGGCCGCCCACGCGCAGCTGTGATGGTCCCCAAATACGTCCGCTGTGTTGCTCGCGTAGTCGTAGACGAGACCGCCTGACCTGTCAAAGATCCTCATGTCAGTGTCGCTGACCTCAAGTAGATACGACGCCTCTTGCTGCTGGTCGTTGGAATGAATGGCAAATATCGTGTCCCCGGTCGGGTCAGAAGAAGACATGACTGATACGAGGTACGTCGAACCATCATCAAGGGTAAGCTCCACCGGCAGGCCTGCATCTTCGAACCCTAACTCGGTGGCAAAGCTGACCATGTCCCCAAACTCCGGAATTGTAGATAGGCGTGTGGCCAGCTCTTCTTCCGAGAGGGGGTCGGTCGAGACTGTGTCGCGCAAGTTGAGATATCTGTCGACGTCGAATCCTGGTCGCTCCGAGCAGTACAGATCTGTTTCTTCACTAGACGTGCCAATTCTAACGAGGTTGTCTAGTCCTTGTCCCTGGGGCAAACCCCATGGGAACCTGACCCTTGCGGTCACATATCCTATGGCCTGCGGGGAGAGCGTGCTGAATCGCCACACGACTTCGTGGTAAGCAGCGACGTATTTGCCATCCACGGTCGTCGAAACGAATTCTGCTACCTCAGGCAAGTCGTACACTAGAACGACATTGTCCGCACTCCTCAGGCCGTCATTTCTGTATTCGATGACGTAGTCCACAGTCTGCCCGGGACTCACGCCGCTGGGCCCCAACACGCTGGCCCTCACGTCGGCCATAGGAGGGATACCGAGATCAAGCCGCCCTACCGATCCGCTCAGCGTCCTCGGCGAAGCGTTCTCGTCGAGAATCGCGGACATGGGGCCGCTCAGCGGGCCGAGGGACATGCCCCAAAGGTTCACGCGACCGGGGGAGCCCATCTCGTCGAAGGTCGCCCACTCTCCCTGGCCCATGTTCGTGCTGTACGAAACCGACGACCATCCCTGACCGTCGTTCGGATGGCCGGGCTGTCGGATCTCGACGTGCGTCCCGATGGCGCTCATGGGACCCGCGTAGTGGCCGGTGGCGCTCCCGCTCATGTTCGCCTGGTACACCCTGAGCTGCGTTGATGGGTAGTCGACTGAAGTCTTGCCCTGGAGCGCCCCATCCACCTGTAGGGAAGTGGTGACGAGATTCGCCCCCATCCGGTTCAGGGTCCAGGTCCAGTGGAACGCCCCAGACGCCGGAGTGAGAGCTCCCTCGGTGATTCCACGGATGTCCCCCGATAGCACGCCCCTGAAGTGGACCAAGCCCTCGGCTGGGACAAAGAATGAGGCGGCTTCCCACGTACCGGCATACGGCAAGCCCCCTATCTCCGCCGTCCATTCACCCCTCCCAAATCCCTTGCCGGCAAATGGCCCTGTTTCGACCGTCACCATCTCGAAGCTGGTGAAGTCCACAAGGCCTGCCAGGTCGCCGGAGACAGTGGCGTCATTGACGGTTGCCTGAGCGACCTCGACGTCCTCTACCGGGAGGGACTCGCTGGCGGAGGTCTCAGTGAGCTCGAAGACGGTGGCCGCATCCTCGGGGGGCAGTTCAAGCCATGGGTCGAAGAGGACTCGGCAGGAGACCATGTCGCCTGTGCCGGTAGCCGTGTTGCAGGCCTGGCCGTCGCTGCGGGGGCCGCTGGAGTCGCCCCACCAGTTGAGGCGGGCGTCGATCTCTCCGGTGCCGGCGAAATTGATGACCCCATAGTTCCCATTGTTGAGGAGAGATGACGAGGTGATCGCGGCCGTGGCGTTCCCAGAGTTAGAGATGGCAGAGGCCAGCCCATAGTAGGTGTTGTTCCGTATCGTGGAGTTACTGACTTGTATCCTGCTGGTGCTGATGCCCATGTAGATGCCTGACGAAGCGGCCTCCTCAATGACCGAGTCGCCGATCGTTACGTCTACAGTGCCCGAACCGTTGTACAGCATCCCCTCCCACGAGTAGGTGCCCCCGTAGCGAATACGGGCGTTTGCGATGTTCAGCGTCGCCCCGTTCGCAACGTAGATATACCGCCAGTCGCCCCGCGCCGAGCTGGTGGCGGCACTGTTGTTATTCGTGTCACCACCCACCGAGTCATCGTGGATAGAGGTAAACGTGGCCGGGGCTGCGAACGTCCCCGTGACCGCCATGTTGGCGTCGTTTACCGACAGGCTCGCCCCGCTCGCAAACTTCACTACGGAGCCGGCATCGATGGTTAGGGAGCCTTTGGAGCTGACGCTTCCTCCGGTGAGGACGTAGGGGAAGGTGGCGCTGTTGGCGCCTCGCAGAGTAAGGCCGGGCCCGCCGGAGACGGAGGGGCTGACCTGGATGCCGTTGATGACGTTGCTGGAGGCCGTGTTACCTGAGGGGTCCAGGGTCCCGAAGCGGAGGGAGTTAAGGAGGACGGCGGCCCCGGCGTTGCCCTGGAAGGTGTTGTTGAGGAGGACGGGTGCCCTGGGGCTGCTGCTCTCGACGGCGTGGCTGCCGTTGGTAGAGAAGGTAGAGCCGGTGGCGGACAGGAGGCCGCTCTGGAGGAAAAGGCCGCGGCCGTTGTTGTTGCGAACGGTGCTGTCAGTGAGGGTGAGATTGGCGAAGGAGCCAGCGTAGATGCCGGCGGTGGCGCTCTGCTCCACGGTGGAGTTGACCAGGGAGATGGTGGAGGGATAGCTAGCGTTGTAGATGGCGCCTGGGTCGGAGCTGCCGCCGCCGTAGCGGACGCGGGTGTTGGTGAGGGAGAGGCTGCCGGCGTAGCCGGGGCGGATGTTCCGCCAGTTGCCGCGGGTGGGCACCGTGGCGCCGCCGTCGTTGTTGGTGTCGCCGCCCACGGAGTCGTCTCGGATAGAGGTGATGA
>CAYGYF010000114.1:0-4017 GCA_964354065.1 uncultured Dehalococcoidia bacterium
GAGAGCCAGAGGTTGTTGCGGAACTCCACCGCGATGGTGTACTGGGGCAGCCGTTTCTCCTTCACCTCCAGGAGGTAGTCCCTGCTGTCGGCGCCGGGCATGAACCAGGGCGGGAACTGGAAGAGCACCACCCCCAGCTTGCCGGCGCTGTCCAGGGGCAGGAGGGCCGAGGCGAAGCGCTGCCACATCTCGTCCCGCACCTCCGGCGGCAGGTCGCGATAGTAGACGTTGGCCTTCTGGCGCGCCGATGAATCGGTGCCCAGAGCCTGCCCTGAGCCTGTCGAAGGGGCCTGCCCTGAGCGGAACCGAAGGGCCTCGCGGACATCCTTCGGTAGGGAGTCGACCCGCGTCGGATGGTGGGTGAACAAGGCGTAGGCTTTCAGATCGAAGGTGAAGTCCGCCGGCGTGCGCTCCACCCACAGCCCGGCGTTGCGCTCCGAGGGGAGGCCGTAGTACGTGCTGTCCACCTCGACGATGGGGAAGCTCTGGGCGTAGAAGCGTAGCCTATCCTCAGGCGTCTTGACCTCGGGCGGGTAGAAGAGGCCGCACTCGATGAGGGTGCGGTCGGTCCAGGAGCAGGTGCCGACGAGGATGCGAGCCATGACTGAGCACTATTTGAACTCTGCGGGTTAAAACCCGCAGCTTCCGGCCAAGCCGCTGATTTCAATTATGGCCGGACGCAGGCCGAACATCCAGTGGCCGAAGTGCGGCCCGCCGCTGTAAAATGACCGCACGCGGAGGGAACAGACAATGCTCAGCGGGTACTATCGTCAGGCCACCGGCGCGATGACGCCCATCGGCGACGGGGAGGCCGTTCGCCAGGCCCTGGCCGACCCCCAGGGGCTCCTCTGGCTGGACCTCGAGGCCCCCTCGGAGGAGGAGGCGCGCATCCTCAGCGACGTCTTCCACTTCCACCACCTGACCATCGAGGACTGCGTGAACCCACGCTTCGACCCGGCGAAGATCGACGACTACGGGCAATATCTGTTCGTGGTGGTACAGGGGATCGAGGAGTTCCGCCTGGATCAGGAGCTGGAGCCTGTGGAGCTGGACCTCTACCTCGGCCCCAACTTCGTGGTGAGCTCCCACCTGGCTCCCCTGGCCGCCGTTGACCGCCTGCGGGAGCGCTGCCTGCAGGAGGATCGCCCTCTGAGCCGCGGCGCCGACTTCCTCCTCCACACCTTGATCGACGGCCTGGTGGACGACCTGCTGCCGGTGGTAGACGATATGGATGACGCTCTTGATCGCCTGGAGGAGGCGGTGCTGAGCAAGCCCGACAGCCACACCCTTCAGCAGATCCTCCTGCTGAAGCGCAACACCCTGCGCCTGCGCCGCGCTACCGGCCCCCAGCGGGAGATCGCCAACCGCCTGTCGCGGGGCGAGTTCCCGGCCCTGGTGCGGGAGGAGACCAACGTCTACTTCCGGGACGTCTACGACCACCTGGTGCGTATGGAGTACCTGGTGGAGGCCCTGCGCGACCTGGCCGACGGGGCGCTGAACACCTACCTATCGGTGGTGTCCAACCGCTTGAACGAGATCATGAAGGTGCTCACCGCCGCCGCTGCCATCTTCCTGCCCCTAACCCTGGTATCCGGCATCTACGGCATGAACTTCAGCCGCAACACCTGGCCGGACCTCGATGCCCCCTGGGGGTTCGGGCTGGTCATCGGCCTGATGGTGGCCATCACTGTAGGCATGCTGGCCTACTTCCGCTGGCGCCGCTGGGTGTAGGCTGGGCGCTGGCCTGCGCCAGGGCGCCGCCTGGGGCCCGAGCGAAGGAGGAGTCGAGCGATGATGCGTTTGATCACAAAGGAGCTGGAGGAGCTCCAGGCTTGGGAGGCGAGGGCCGCCCAGCTTGAGAAGGAGATCCGCGAGAAGATGGCCCGCCGCGAAACAGTGAGCAAGAACATCAACGTCGTCCACGGCGAGCGCCTTACCCTGGGCGAGAGGATGTCCGACCGGCTGGCGGACGCGGCCGGAAGCTGGGGCTTCATTGGCTTCTTCGCCCTCTTCATGGCTCTCTGGATAACGGCGAACAGCGTCCAGCTTGTGTTCAAGCCGTGGGACCTCTATCCCTATATCCTTCTGAACCTGATGCTTTCCTGCCTGGCAGCCATCCAAGCGCCGGTGATCATGATGGCCCAGAACCGCCAGGAAGACAAGGACCGCCTCCGGTCGGAGCACGACTATGAGGTCAACCTGAAGTCAGAGCTGGAGATCCAGGGGTTGCACGAGAAGCTGGACCAGCTTCGCGAGAAGCAATGGCAGGAGCTGCTCACCATCCAGCAGCAGCAGATCGACCTGCTCCAGAAGCAGCTAGAGCTGCTGCAAGGGATGGGGTCGAGGAAGGGCTAGATCCGGCTTACAATGCGAGGGCGGGACGCAGACGATCAAGTGGGACAGCCCCAGAGAGGCGCGCCCAACAGCCCCAGCGAAGTTTCTGTTTGAAAGGGAGTGAAAGAAAGTCAATGTTTACCCTGGACGTGAACGGGTGGAGCATCGTGCTGCGGACGGTCATCGTGTACGTGGCGCTGCTAGCCGGCCTGCGCCTAGCCGGGAAGCGGGAGCTAGGTCAGATGACCCCTTTCGACCTGGTGGTGATCCTTCTGATCGCCAACGCGGTGCAGAACGCCATGGTTGGGCCGGACACGTCGGTCACAGGAGGGCTTATCGCGGCAGGGATCCTGGTTCTCCTGAACTACGGGGTGGCGCAGGGGCGGGAGCGGTTGCCCTGGCTGCGACGGGCGGTCGAGGGTATCCCAACGCTGCTGATCGACGACGGAAAGTTCGTGCGCGAGCACTTGCGTCGCGAGGGGTTGGATGAGGATGAGGTGATGATGGCCATCCGGGAGCACGGCGTCCCAGATGTGAAAGACGTGCGGATGGCCGTCTTGGAGACGGACGGGTCAATCAGTATCGTGCCCGCGGATGCGAAGGCGATGCGGACGCGCAGACACGTGCGGTTTGTCCGGAAAGGGGCATGACCCGCGCCAAGACCTTGGCGCTAGCGCGGTCTGCAGCACTCTGGCCCTCGCGGCGAGCGTCCTCCGCATGGCGGCACCGACCACGACCAGGGGTTCCTGGTGTAACCATCGCGACACTGTTCAATTGACAGATGGGTGCCGAGCCAGTCATAGACATGAGGAAGCGCCCAGGTGTCAATCCAGGTGAAGCTAGGTCGTGTGAGGCAAAGCCGGTGCTGACGCTGTGGGGCATCCGCTATCAGTGCAACCGCAAGCCGTATGATCCCAACTGCCCAGAGTTTGAGCGTTGCCCTCTACTCGGCCCCCATGTGGATACCGAGCGACGGAAGACACCCTACATGGCCTATGGTTCTGCGGAATGGAGGGCCATCTACAACAAGCGGGTATCAGTAGAGCGGGTATTCAGCGCCACCAAGGGTTTCTATCGACTCGACAACCTTACCCATCGTGGCCTTCCCAAGGTCACCTTGCACTGCACCCTGTCCATGCTCGTGATGCAGGCCAAAGCACTAGGATGCGCGAGGGAAGGTAACTTTGCAGAGATGAGACGCTGCACACGCAGGGTTGCCTAAGGGTGCAGCTGCCCGCGATAGCGGCCACTATACGCTTTGCTGGGAAGCATTGAGAGCTTCTCGAAGATCAGTTGGCCGACGGGCATGCGTGGCATCAGGGCAATGATATTGGGGCTGTGATTGAGTATCTCCAGAATGATGATGCCATCAAACCCCGGTGCTATATGCCCCGACGTGAAGTGAATCATCAAGCCCAAGCGGGCAAGCGAACTCTTGCCGTCCAAGCGGGCGGCCAAGTGAAGCGGTAGCGTTATCTTTTCGTAAGTGTGCCCAAGAACAAAGCCCCCAGATAGTAGATTGTAGCCGCCCTCAGGTATGGTAGCTTCCTGGCCTTGAAGCTCTCGGCTTATCCTTTCGTGTGGCGCGAGAATCTGGCCCTCCAGTTTTACAGGGACCCTTAAGGTATCACCCAATCGAACATCTATTGAAGCATCCTGTATTTGTGTGTCTAGATCGATGTT
>CAYGYF010000114.1:4117-5343 GCA_964354065.1 uncultured Dehalococcoidia bacterium
GGAATTTCCAGCATTCCTGTGTCTAGCTCATTGTTCGAAGCCATGCTCCCCCCTTTTCTACTTTGCCCAATCATACTCTACAATACTCACTTGTCAACATCGTACAGACGTTCTACACCCTCCTTTTATAACGTTTTTTGGTGCTCAAAGGTTACGCACTTCGCCTCTATTGAACCAGTCTATTAACGAAACACGCTACTCAATAACACACCCCTCTTGACAAGCCTGGCATTTGCTGGTATGTTAGTGAACACTCACTATCATGACGACGCGAGCGAAAAGGCGACCAGCCCAGCAGAGAAAGCGCCTTATCCTGGAGACCGCTCAGGCGGTGTTCGCCGCCTCCAACTACACCAAGGTCGGCACCGCCGAGCTGGCCAAGGCCGCCGGCATCTCCGAGCCCGCCCTCTATCGCTACTTCCCCAGCAAGAAGGAGCTGTTCATCTCCACCCTCAAGGCCACCGGCGGTAGGCTCCTCGATATCTGGGAGCGCATCGCCAGCGAGGTGATCGACCCCCTGGAGATCATCCGGGCCATCGGCCTCGGCTACTACGACCACCTGCGCAGCCGCTCGCCGGTTATGAAGCTCCTCTTCCAGGCCGTCTCCGAGGCCGACGACGAACAGATCCGCCAGGCCCTCCACGACAACTTCGCCTCCTTCATCCGCTTCCTGGAGGAGACCATCACCGAGGGCAAGCGGCGGGGGCTCATCCGCCAGGACGTAGACACCACCACCGCCGCCTGGCAGTTCATGGCCACCGGCCTGGCCCTGGACCTGGTCCACCTGCTGGGCTTTGACGAAGAGATCGACCGGCGCAGCGTAGAAGATTGGGGAAGACTCTATCAGGAGTCTATCCAGGAGAAACCCATTGGAGCGAACAAGCCTGAAGGCCGCCTCGCTGCTGGAGGAACGGTGCCTCTGTGGGAGTCTCCTCGCCAAGGTCTCCCCTGACGGGGTCGAGATTCTCTGCCGCCGCTGCAAGAGGATCCACCTCATTCCTTGGCAGGGAGAACGAATGGAGGCTGATGCTCCCAACCGGCAGAGGGTGGTTCTGAGCCGCTAGAAGCCGAGGCCAGAGGTAGCGAATCCAGAGCCCAGGACGACCCGCCTTAGGCGGGCCCTGGGCATTTTGATTTCCGTCCTGGCGGGGCATGAGGAGGCGACGATGAGCGCCGAAGGGAGCCTAGCACCATGAACTATAACGCGATCCTCTTGGACATCGATG
>CAYGYF010000115.1:0-5309 GCA_964354065.1 uncultured Dehalococcoidia bacterium
AGAGACGAAGCACAGTTGCCGACACCGATAATGGCAACGTTGATCTTACCCAAGGTCCCTGAGGCCTCCTTTCTACGGCGTCGCTGGCGCGTCCTAGCCATGGTTCGCTCGCGGATGCATTGTAGCGCTTCTGCCCCAGGGCGACAAGGCCTGCCTGAGCCGAAGTTGTCGCCTGGCATCTATTGTCCGACTGGCCCTGTCTCTAGTATGCTTAAGCAGCATGTCAGAGAGGCCTTGCCGATGATCTACGACTTCCATACCCACACCACCCTTAGCGATGGTTCCCTTTCGCCCATAGAGCTCATTCGGCGGGCTTGCGTGGCGGGATATCGGGCGGTGGCCCTCACCGACCACTCCGGTTTGGGCAGCCTTCCTCGCTTCGCCGAGGAGCTTTCCCAGGACTGCGCCCTGGCCCGCGACCGCTGGGACATCGTAGCCTTGCCGGGGGTGGAGCTAACCCACGTGCCCGCGGCGGCCGTGGCCGAGGTCGCTCGCGCTGCCAAGGTGGAGGGGCTGTGGGTAGTGGTGGTGCACGGGGAGACGGTATCGGAGCCGGTGGAGAAGGGGACGAACCTGGCGGCGGTGACCTGCAACGATGTGGACATACTGGCTCATCCAGGCCTGATCACTCTCGAGGAGGCGGAGCTGGCGGCCCGCAATGGCATCTTCCTGGAGCTATCCGCCAAGCCCGGCCATGCAGCGGCCAACGGCCACGTGGCCAGGATAGCTCGTCAAGCCGGGGCCAAGCTCGTCGTGAACTCCGACAACCACGACCTCGATTTCCTCACCGGGGACCAAGCGCGCCAGGTCGTGCTGGGCGCCGGTCTGGAGGAGAAGGACCTGGAGGAGATACTACGAATCAATCCGCAGCTTCTCCTGGAGAGAATCCTGGCGGAAAGGATACAAACTCCCCGCTAGGGCTGCGGATCTAGCGCTCTCTGTGAGAAGGGTGGAGCTACTTAGCACCACCCTTCTCTCGCTCTTGGGCGGTTCTCTACAGATTGGCAGGCCGAGGCGAAGCTCTACTAGGCCTTGCCTATGCGGTACATCTTGGTGCCGCAAACGGGGCAGGTGCCCTGGGTGGCCGGCCGCCCGTTCTTCAAGGTCACCCGTTGAGGGTTGCGCATCTCCTGCTTCTTCCGACACTTCAGGCAGTAAGCCTGCATCTTTCCTACCTCCCTTCAGAGGCGCTCCTGCGCCTCCATAGCTATGCCTTTCGACCAGCATACCTATTTTTATGAGGATGTCAAGAGGAATCGGACGAAAAGATAAGAAGTTTACGCCTGTTGCGCACTTGTTGCTGGCGCGAAGACCTTCCTGGCTCGCCAAATGCCGGCGGTAGCATCGTAACGGAGGATGGCCAGCAGTCGCCCGTCAGAAGAATAGGCACGACAGAGCTGGCCATCCGCCACCTCCTGCGGCGGCGAAACCTCCAGCCGATCGGCGGCCAGGGCCTGGCCGAAGCCTACAGCCTTCTCCTCCTGTTCGCCCAGGGTCACGGCTGGCCAGTCAGCGAGGGCTGCATCAGGGGGATGGAGCCCGCCTTTGGCGGGCCATCGCCCCTCGCTCAAGGCGGCTTCCAGCTCTGGAACGCTGCAAGCCTCCTCCAGCGTGAAGGGACCGACCCGCAGGCGGGCGAGGGTGGCCAGATGGGCGCCGCAGCCCAGTCGCTGCCCCAGGTCGTGGGCCAGGGTGCGGATATACGTCCCTTTGCCGCATTCCACCTCGATGCTGACGAGCGGTGACTGGTAGGACAGAAGCTGAAGGCGATGGATGGTTACCCGCCGCGCCGCTCGCTCCACCTGCTGGCGAGCGCGAGCGTAGCGATAGAGGGGCTCGCCGCCGTGTTTGAGGGCGCTGAACATGGGCGGCACCTGCTCGATCTCGCCGACGAAGGCGGCCAGCGCCTCCTCCACCTGCTGGCGGTCAACGCCGGAGGGGTCGGCTTCAGATATGGGCGCGCCGGTGACGTCGAAGGTGTCGGTGACGATGCCCAGGCACGCCTCTGCCCGATAGACCTTGGTGGTCTCCATCAGGTACTCGCTGAGGCGGGTGGCCTGCCCCAAACAGATCAAGAGTACGCCGGTGGCAAAGGGGTCTAAGGTGCCGGCGTGGCCGACGCGGCGAACGCCCGTCAGACGCCGTACCAATGATACAACCCGAAAGGAGGTCCAAGCAGCGGGCTTATCGACGTTGAGGATGCCCGAGATGTCCAAGGCCCTTCGACTTCGCTCAGGGCAGGCCTAGGGATTGTCCGCCTCGGTGGATATCTGGCCCAGGAGATCGAGAACGTGAGCCCCTTGCTCCAGCGAGTCATCGCGGCGGAAGGACAGCTCCGGCATGCGCCGCAGGGTGAGGCGATTGCTCAGCTCGCGCCGCAGATAGTGCGCGGCTGCCGTCAGCCCTTCCAGGGTGGAGGCCTTCTCCTCCTCGCTACCCATAACGCTCACGTAGACCCGAGCGTGGCGCAGGTCGGGGGTGATCTCCACTCGCGTGATGGTGACGAATTCGGCTAGGCGGGGGTCCTTCACCTGCCGCAGGAGCAGGTCGCTCAGCTCCTGCCTAAACAAGCCGCTCAGGCGTTCCAGGCGTCGGCTCATGGATATCACCCCCTGCTCCGGCAAGTCGGGGCTTTCCAGAAGGGGCCGGGAGGGACTAGCTCTTGCGCTCGCGGCCGTATAGCTCGATGACATCGCCTTCCTGAAGGTCCTGGAAGCCCTCGATGCCAATACCGCACTCGTAGTCAGCCTGAACCTCTCGCACGTCTTCTTGGAAGCGACGCAGGCTGGTCACCCGGGAAGTGTGGACGACCTGGCCGTCGCGAAGCACTCGGGCCGACGCGCCCCTGGTGACGACGCCATCGCGCACGTAGCAGCCGGCCACTCTGCCGCCCCGCACCCGAAACACCTGACGCACCTCGGCGTGGCCCTCGGCCACCTCCACGTAGACCGGCTCCAGCATGCCCTGGAGAGCCTTGTCGATGTCCTCGATGAGGTTGTAGATGACTTCGTAGTAGCGGATGTCCACGCCCTCGGTTTCGGCCAGACGGCGACCGCTGGCGTCGGGGCGGGAGTTGAAGCCGATGACGATGCCCTTGGAGGCGAGGGCCAGCATGACGTCCGACTCGGTGATGATGCCGGTAGCGGCGTGGATGATGTTCACCTTGACCTGCTCGATGCTCAGGCGTTCCAGGGCGGTGCGAACGGCATCGAGGGTGCCCTGGACATCGGTTCTGAGGACGATGTTCAGCTCCTTGATCTTGCCAGCGGCGATCTCGCCGTAGATGGTCTCCAGCGTCATGGCGTGAGGCGAACGAAAGGCGGCTGCCTCTCTCTCCCGCTGGCGCTCCTCAACCGCGGTGCGGGCCAGGCGCTCGTCCTTGGCTGTGGAGAAGACATCGCCGGCGCGGGGCACGGTAGCCATGCCCATCACCTTGACCGGCGTCGAGGGACCGGCGGCCTTTAGGCGGTGGCCCCACTCGTTGAACATGGCTTTGACCTTGCCCCAGGTTTCGTCCGCCACTATCACGTCGCCTATGTGCAGGGTGCCGGTCTGCACCAGCGCCGTAGCCATGGGACCCCGGGCGCTATCCAACTCGGCCTCGATGACGGTGCCGGCGGCTGGTCGATCGGGGTTGGCCTTTAGCTCTTGCACCTCGGCTAGGAGGAGGATGTTCTCTAGCAGGTCTGAAAGGCCCTCCTGAGTCTTGGCTGAGACGGGCACGCAGATGACGTCGCCGCCCCACTCCTCGATGATCAGGCCGTGCTCCGAGAGCTGCTGCTTGACCTTATCGGGGTTGGCGTCGGGCAGGTCTATCTTGTTGATGGCGACGACGATAGGCACCCCGGCTGCCTTAGCGTGGTCGATAGCCTCGACTGTCTGGGGCATGATGCCGTCGTCGGCGGCGACCACCAGCACGGCGATGTCGGTCGCCTGGGCGCCCCGCGCTCGCATGGCGGTGAAGGCCTCGTGGCCGGGGGTGTCGATGAAGGTGATGCGTTGGCCGTGTATCTCTACCTGATAGGCGCCAATGTGCTGGGTGATGCCGCCTACCTCCGAGGCGGTGACGTTCGTCTGGCGGATGGCGTCCAGGAGGCTGGTCTTGCCGTGATCGACGTGGCCCATGATGGTAACGACGGCCGGGCGGGGCTGAAGGAGACTCGGGTCCTCTTCTTCGATGGATGGTCTTTCCGCCGCCCCCGTCGCCGGCGTCTCCGCTTCGGTCTGGAAGCCCATATCGTGGGCGACCACGGCGGCGGTTTCGTAGTCGATAGTCTGATTGATGGCGGCCATCACGCCGTTCTTTATGAGCTCCTTGATGACCTCCACGGGGGAGGCGCCGATCAGCTCAGCCAGCCGGCGCACGGTGAGAGTCGGGGGGAGGGTCAGCAGCGGCTGGCCCTTGGTCTTTGCTTTCGGGGCCGCCTTCTCCGCCGCCACATCCGCGCCCTCGCTTGTCTTTGCCTTGGTAGCCATCGTTTCTTCCTGGGCGCTAGTTGTCTTCGCCCGCTATCGGGGAGGAGCGAAGGTATTCGAGCAGTGCTTCCTTTTCCTCCGCCGCCAGCTTAGCCTTCAGGGCGTGGTCCAGCCGCTCCTTCTTCAAAGCCAATTGCCAGCACTCCTGGGCTCGGCACAGATAGGCCCCACGGCCGGACTTCTTGCCGGTAGTGTCTACCTCCACCGCTCCTGAGGGAGTGCGCACCACGCGCACCAGCTCCCGCTTGGCCATGGTGCGGCGGCAGGCCACGCACGTCCGCTGAGGGATGTGGCGTGGCTTGGGATTCTTGGCAACCCCGGCAGCCGTACTCATGTTTCCTGGGAGGATGAGCTCTCCGAATAATCGAGCTCATCTGGTCCCGGTTCCTCTTCCTCCAGCTCTTCTTCCAGAACAGGCCGACGCGCCTTCTTGATCTTCTTGGCCTTTGCTGCTGGTGGTGGCTCTTCGCCCTTGCTAGGCTTACGGGCCTTGGCTCGCTTTCCCTTGGGCGGGCTGGCCGCCGTCACGACGCCAACGAGGTCCTCGGCGAAACGAATCTGGGGCTTTGCGGGCGCCGCTGGCACCTCCTCGGCGACGGCTACGGGCTCGGGCGCCGCTTCCTCGGCCACCACCGCCTCCTCAGCCGGGGCGACCTCCGTGGCCAGGGTCTCCGCAGGTGCTTCGATGACCCGCTCTTCGCGGGGTTCGGGCGCGGGCGCTTCGGCGGGAGCTTCCGCAGGGGCCTCTTCCACCACGGCCGCCAGACGCAATTCCTGCACCGCCGATTCGCTCTTGATGTCGATGCGCCAGCCGGTCAGCTTGGCCGCCAGGC
>CAYGYF010000116.1:0-2472 GCA_964354065.1 uncultured Dehalococcoidia bacterium
AGGGATTCGAACGGGCCGCCGGATAAGGTGCTGAACAGGTGGAAGGCCTCCAGCATGACGAAGAAGTAGAGGGCGTTGGCCACGCTCTCGCCGGCGGTGGGGGGCATCCAGAGGAGGACGAAGAACACGGCGTAGAAGGGGGTGGCCAGCACGACGAAGGGGATGCGCCGCCCCCAGCGGGAGCGAGTGCGGTCGCTCCACCAGCCGATGATGGGGTCATCCAGGGCATCGATCAGGCGAGCCACCGTGAAGAGGGCGCCGATGAGCAGGATGGGCAGGCGTTTGGCGATGTCGGCGTCGGCGGGAGGGGCGTAGAAGTAGATGAGCCAGAGGTCTTTGGAGCGGGAGATGACGTTGCCCCCGAAGCTGCCGGAGGCGTAGAGGAGCCTATTGCCTCGGGGTAGCTCTGGGACGGCGTCCTTAGCCACGATCCCTCACTCGCTCTGGCGAGTCGCCTGCTCGCTGCCCTGATCCTTCGCTTCGCTCAGGGGAAGGGCCTCTTCGATGGCGGGGGCGTAGGCGCCCCACAGCGGCGGTGGCAGCAGGCGGCCGATGGCCACCATCACCTGCTGGCTAGCCAGGCGGTCGCGCTCTCCCTTGTCGGCGGCGCGAGGCACCTGGATCGAGAAGGGTGGGCCAAAGGACACGGTGAGTCTCCCTTCCTCCTCGAAGATGCCGACGGGGAGGATGGGGATGCCGTGATTGCTCAGCGACAGGAGGAACAGGCCCACGCCGGGCATGGGCGCGATGAGCTGGCCGGTGCCGATGGCCTCTGGATAGAGGCCGATGGCCTCGCCTGAGCCGCGGGCCACGTTCAAGATGGTGCGCAGGGCGGCGGCGCGGCCCACACCCCGTTCGGCGGGGCGGGGGACGATCACCAGGCCGTACACTCTGGCGATACGGCGAAACAGCCAGCGCAGCACGGCGATCGGCACCGGGATGGGGCCGAGGCGGAAGTTGTACCACTCGCTGGTCATCAGCCAGCGCAGCGATCTGTGGCTGGTGCGCCTTTGGGCGACGGCGTGAGAGACGAGGGTGCCGCCCCAGAACACCTTCAGGCCGGGCCGCTCGTAGTGGTTGGCTACCAGCACGAAGGGACCTTCGGGGGGGGTCCGCTCATCGTTGAGGATCCGGGGCGGTGGCCTGACGGCGAGCAGGCTCGCCGCCACGTCGGCCGCCAGGTCGCGGGTGCGGCCGCGGAGCACCGCCCAGGCGAACTTGAGGATGAGGGAGATGCGGAAGCGGTAGGCTGCTGGCGGCTGGGCGGCCTGGCCGATGGGCTTCATCCTTTTTGGCCTTCCCTTCCCGTTCGATTATAGCAGGGGGCCGACGGGAGCGGTGGGCTGGGTTGGTTGAGGCGGCTGGCCGTCTTCAGGGGGGTAGGGCTTGACTGGTGTTGTAGTATACTGAAATTGCAGGGGGTGGTCCGCCATACCCGTCGTGACTGTGTCTGGAACCTGGGGCAGCGGTGCCCGTGAGGTGGGGCAGTTGGTGGCGGAGATCCTGGGCATCGACTATATGGACCAGGAGATCATGGTGGATGCCGCCCGCCGCCTGGGCGTCAGCGCTGAGTCGCTGGCCGGGCGGGAGGAGCGCTGCCTGGGCTTCCGCGAGCGGCTGGCGAAGATGCTGGGCAACTTCCTAGAGCGCTCGGCGGTCGCTGGCGCCGGCGACCCTCTGATGGGCAGCGGTGGCCTGGAGGTGCTTCTGGCTCGCTCCTACGCCGACCTGGGGGCGGAGCCGCGCACGACCGCTCAGGAGCTGGACGACGCCCTCTATGTGAAGACGGTGAGGGTGATCATCAGCGAGCTGAGCCAGAAGGGCAACATCGTTATCCTGGGGCACGGCGGCCAGATGATCCTGCGTGACCTGCCCCACGCCCTGCACGTCCTGGCCCTCGCTCCTCTGAAGCTGCGAATCGAGCGGTTCGCCGAGCGCGAGCAGATCGCTCTGGAAGAGGCCGGCAAGAGGATTCATGACCTGGACAGGGGGCGAGCGGCTTTCCACCGCAAGTTCTTCAAGGTGGAGGTAAACGACCCCGCCCTCTACGATCTGGTCATCGATACCGGTCGCCTGCCATATCCGATGGCGGCGGAAGTGGTGGCTGTGGCGGCACGGGCCAAGGAGGCCGGGCTTCCTAGGTAGGGGCGCAGCATGCTGCGCCCCTACTTCTCGCCGCCGGTCCCCAGGCGCTCGAGGATATCCCTGAGGACGGCCTCTCCCCGCTCCAGACGGGCCCAGATACCCCAATCGCCGTGCAAGGGCAAGCCGAAGCGTAGGGGCGCAGCATGCTGCGCCCCTACCTGTTCGCCGATGGCCGCCAAGAAGCCCCGCGCCTCCTGAGAATCCTCCCCGAACATCTCGATGAGCAGATGGCGGGTCTGGTCTATCCACTGGGCGTAGCCGTTGGGGACGGGGCCCAGGCCCCGCTGGTGGGCCAGGCGCTCCAGTTGGCGGCGGATGCGGTCGGCG
>CAYGYF010000116.1:2572-5210 GCA_964354065.1 uncultured Dehalococcoidia bacterium
GGCTAGTGGAAGTCGAGCTCGTAATGGCCGCAGCGCTCGCGGTGCTCCTGCTGGAGGCGCTGAAAGAGGGCCTGGTAGGAGGGGGAGTGGATGGATTCGGTGGTCATGATGAGGGCGTCTTCCTGATTGTCCGAGTAGTAGCGGGGGCGGATGCCAACCCTCCTGAAGCTGTACTTTTCGTACAGGGCGCGGGCGGTCTCATTGGAGACACGGCACTCCAGGGTCACCACCTGGCGGTCGTTGAGGATGGCCAGTTGGATGGCGGCGATGAGCAGGAGTTCGCCGATGCCGCGGCGACGGTGGCTCTCCGGCACGGCGATGGTGACGATGTGGGCCTCGTCGACGCTGAGCCAGACGCCGACAAAGCCGACGATGGGCTCGCGGCCGGCCAGGGGCCCAGGCTCCTCTTCGCTGCCGAACAGGCGCTTGAGCTCGGCCAGCCAGCGACCGAGGCGGGGCTGGGTGATCCCGGGCGACAGCGGCGGTTCCGTGTCGACTGGCGGGGGAGCTATCCCTTCGCTGCGCTCAGGGCAGGCGCCTTCATCCTCGGTTTCCAGTCGCTGCTCCACGGCCACCAGGTAGCGGGCGAGGCGATTGCGCTGGAGCTCTCGCTTGAAGGCGGTCTGGGGCCACATGGCGGCGAAGGATTGGCGCTCGATCTCCATGACCTGGGAGATGTCGGCCATGTCCATGGGGCGCACCTGATAGCGTACCGCCGTCGTCTGCATGCTTGCCCTCCGGATGGATTCGCCGCCATTGTAGCACAGAGGGGACGTTAGTCGATCTCTGCGGGTTTCCGCCGGAGGCGCATCCCCGCCAGAGGCGGGGAGAAGCCCTGCCTGCCGGCAGCCAGGCCTGTAGCTACGATTGCTACGATTCCGTCGAAACGACGGCGACGGCCTCGATCTCCACCAGCATCTCGGGTTCGGCCAGGCGGCTGATCTCCAGCAGGCTCGATGCCGGCCGCACGTCGCCGAAGGCCTCGCGGTGAGCGCGGGCTACCTCCTGCCAGCGGCTCATGTCGGTGAGGTAGATGCGGGTGCGCACGACGTCTTTCAGGCTGGCCCCGGCCTGCTGGAGGTAGGCCTCGATGTTCTTGATGGTCTGCGCCGCCTGGGCGTAGACATTGCCCTTGCCCACCAGCTTGCCATCGGGCCCCCAGGCCACGGTGCCCGAGACGAAGACGAGGTCGCCCACGCGCACGGCCCGCGAGAAGCCGATGATGTCCTCGTAGGGGCTGACGGAGGAGACGCGGCGGCGCTCACTCAACGGTGCTTCTCCGGCCTATGGGGAGGCACTGATCTGCCCGGGCTGCCCCTCTTTCATTCCCCTCAAGCCAGCTCCATTCCCTTTGATACTCGCGGCTGGCCACACGATTGGGATTGTCGCGGTCAAACTCCCACTGCAACGGGTTGAGGCCGATGTATTCCCGGATGCGGTTCAATTCGTCCTCGTTGCGGATAACGCGTTCGTAATAGTTGCGCTGCCAGACCGGCGTGCCCGGCGTGCGGCGAATCTCGTTGATGCGTTTGGCGGCGGCTGACTTGAAAGATCTTACGATTGCGCCTAACGACCCAGGCTGAACGGCCGGTGCACGGGCCCGTTGCCGTAGAGGTGGTAGGGGCGCAGCATGCTGCGCCCCTACCTTCGTGTTCAGAATCCAGAGGATGCCGTGTACGTGATTAGGCATGGTGACGAATTCGTCTGTCCGTGCATTCGGCAAGTGAAAGGCAATCTGGCGCCACGTTTCCTCTACCACATCGTGCAATTCCTGCACACCGAAGATACATTCCCTCTTACGGGTGCAGGCGGTCACAAAATAGGCTCCCGGCGATGCGTAATCATAGGCAGGCAGTCGGATAGAACGGCGGTGTTGTCCATCGGGTTTGCGGTCCATCAGGTCGTGTCCCAGAGCCGCGCCTGGTCTGGGGGCTCCGGCTTCTCCGGCGGGGGCAGGCCCAGGTGCTCGTAGGCGTGGCGGGTGGCGATGCGGCCGCGGGGCGTGCGCTGAAGGAAGCCGAGCTGCATCAGATAGGGCTCGTAGACATCCATGATGGTATCCGGGTCTTCGGAGATGGAGGCGGCGATGGTGTCGATGCCCACCGGCCCGCCGTCGAACTTGTCGATGATGGTATGCAGGATCTTGTGGTCCACCTCGTCCAGGCCCAGCTCGTCCACCTCCAGGCGGGCCAGGGCCTCCTGGGCCACGTGCCGGGTGACAAGGCCGTCGGCCATGACCTGGGCGTAGTCGCGCACCCGCTTGAGGAGGCGATTGGCCACGCGAGGGGTGCCGCGGGCGCGGCAGGCGACCTCCAGGGCTCCGTCCTCCTCGACCGGCACGTGGAGGATGGCGGCGTTGCGGCGGACGATGGCGGCGATGTCGTCACGTTCGTAGAAGTCCAGGCGATAGACGGCGCCGAAGCGGTCGCGCAGGGGCGGGCTGAGAAGGGCGTAGCGGGTGGTGGCGCCGATGAGGGTGAAGGGCGGCACCGAGAGGCGCACGCTGCGGGCGCCCGGGCCGCGGCCCAGGATGATGTCCAGGGCGAAGTCTTCCATCGCCGGATAGAGGATCTCCTCGGCCGGCCGCGGCAGGCGGTGGATCTCGTCGATGAACAGCACATCCTCCCGCTGGAGGTTG
>CAYGYF010000117.1:0-5197 GCA_964354065.1 uncultured Dehalococcoidia bacterium
GGTAGAAGGTGCCGTCGCGGTCGGAGTCCTTGGGGAAGCGCTGGCCCATGAGCCGGCCGAAGCGGGTGGCGGTGAGCTGCTCGCGCTCCTTGAGGCCCTGCTTGAGGGCCCAGGACTGGTAGGCGATGTAGAGGTCCCCGGCCCGGGCGGTGAGCTCGGCTCCGGTAGCGCAACGATCCCTGAGGAAATCGGCGACGGGGTCGGACTCGGCACGGTACTGCTCGGTGGCGGCCCTGACGGACTGCGGGGGGTCGAGGCCCCGGCGCTGCCACTCCAGGCAGCCGTCCACCATCCAGGTCAGGATGCCGGGGTACTCGGACCTTAGGGCATCCTTGAGGTTCCTGTCGGCGCGGCCCTCGAAGCACTGCGTAAAGGGGATGAGGCGGATCTTGCGCCAAAAGCCGGTGCTGTCGTCGTTGACGATGGGCTTGTGGTTGACGGCCAGCCAGAACTTGGCGTTGGGGACGAAGGTAAAGTATTCGCCGTGGAGGAAGCGGGCGGTGACGGGGTCCTGGCCGGCGAGCATCTTCATGCGGGCCTCGTTGAGGCGGACGGCCTCGTTCAGTTCGCTGGCTGTGACCAGGCGCTTGCCGTAGAGGGCGGCCAGGTCGTTGGGGATGCTGTTGCGGCTGGACATCTCCAGGGTGGAGAAGGGCGTGTTGGCGGCGTAATCGCCCATGACCTCCCGCTGGACGCGCTGGAAGGTGCCCTTGCCGTTGCACCCCGAGCCCCAGCAGAAGAAGTGGCACTCCTCGTTGGTGAGGCCGGTGAGGCTGTAGGCGCAGGCCCGCCAGATGAAGTCGATGAGCTCGCCGTCGCCGCCGAAGACCTCGCGCAGGAACGCCAGCCAGCGAGGGCAAGGAGCTTCGGGGATGTAAGGCACGGGGGTGTGCATCGTGATGCGGTCGTCGGGCCGCCCGTCGCGCAGGGCGCCGATGTGCAGGTCTACTACCCCATTCGCCACTCCTAGGAGCCAGGGGTCGGCGTCCCAGCCCTCGCCGCTGTCGGCGATGGGCCGCTCCGCCTGGGCCAAGGCCAGCATCGCCTCCAGGCGCATCCTCGACTCGCTGGAGATGGCCCACTTGGCCTCGGCCTTCAGTTCGTCGGGGTCGTTGAACAGGTCGGGGGCCGCCTGGTAGCGTCGGCGCGTCGTCTCCTTGGCCAGACGCAGAACTTCTTCGTCGACGTCCGGCTTCCACCAGTGGTCGATCCAGAGGAGCCAGCGCTTCCGGCGGTGGTCGTACCTCAGCCGTTCGCCGTAGAGGCGGGCGAAGAGTTCGGCGTTACCGCTGTCTGTGCGCGGGAATCTGACGGGAAGAGGCGAAGGACGTTGTCCATTTGAAGGCGGGCCGAGCCCCTCAATGCCAGTGCTGCACTCGTGCAGATGCCTGTTGGTGGTGACGACGCGGGGGCGGTCCTTTGCTGACACTACCGCTGAATGGTGTTCGCTGGCGCCGCCGTGCGAAGAGCCTCTGCGCTCACGCCTGGCGACAAAGTGGTCGACGATGGCGCTCAGCTCGTCGTCGGGGAGCGGCGGCCGGCACTGGCGCTCGTTGATTGTCTGCAGGAGCGCAGCGAGGGTCTCCCCAGACATGCCCTCGACCCAGACGCGGCCGGCGTAGGAGACGAGGGCGTCATGTCTGCCCTCGCCCTCGTAGATGGTGCCCCCGAGGGCGGCATACTGGGGGGTGCCGCGGCCTTCGTCGCCCAGCGCGTAGCCGAAGGCGGGCAGGACTTCCGCCAGCCACTCGCGAGGGTCGTCGACCGTCATCACCCGGCCGTGCTCCGGGCTCAGCGACTGGTAGGGGCGGTCGCCTATGCTACTGGGCGGGATCAGGACGTAGCCACCGGCGGCTTTCAGGTCGCCGAGCTTTGTGCCGTCCTGGAGGTGCAAGGGACCTCCCTGGGCCGGGCGCCTGGAGATGACCGCGATGTGCAGACCGCCGCGAGGTGTCCGCACCACCTCTGTTTCGTTGGGCAGCGCAGCGTCCTGGGCAAGCGCCTCCGCGACCTCCGGCAGGTCGATGTCGATCCTGTGGATCTGGTCAGTTCGCTCGGCGAGGTTAGCTCGCGGCCATCGCAGCCACCAGCGTTCGATCGTGCTAGAATTGGTCGAAGCGTCTTGCAGGCCATGCTCGAGGAGCGGGTGCTTGCCGGCAGAAGGACAACTGCGGCCTTTAGGACACTGGCAGACGCCGGCCTCGTCGGTCCACCACAGCGGTAGGACATACGCGCCCTTGCGGGCGCGTGCCTGGGCGGCTTCCAGCAGCGGGTTCACAAGTGGACCGCCCTCTGGACAATGGCGCAGTCCTGACCTTCAGGGAAGCCCACCCAGGTCGAGACTGCACTTCGGACTCCATGCCCGTGAGGCAAGCCGACGTGCCCGCCGCATATAGGACACTTGGCGCCGCGCATGGGGTACCGTAATGTCCCGGCCTGGTGGTCGGCCGTGACGGCAATCGTCACCTGTTCTGCCTCCTCTTCCAGAGGCAGACTGATCAGGCGCTAAGCGCTACGTATCATGTAGCGAGTCTCGTTTGCGCCAGGACACCCCGAATCCCCTCGGGGTCGCCAGTGCAATACATCGTGCCACATTCCCTCGTACTGAAGGTCGAAGAAGGGTCTGAGTTCGGGTCTTGGCGTTACGGCCAAGACCTTTTGGTCTTGAATCCACACGGCTTCGAACAGGGAAAGCGCCAGCCGGTTCCGCTGTCTCTGGTCCGCCTCGGCCCAAGCCATACCCACGTCGTTGAGGAAAGCAGCCAGTTTTCCCAGGCTCTCGCCGTTATTCGCTGGCGGCCGAAGGCTGTCCAATTCGCGCTGGATGACCGCGCACTCGTTCAGGTACTCCTGTCGAGACTTGTGGCCCCACTGGTACAAGTCCTTGAGCCTTTGCAGCGCCATCTCTAGGCGCGCCCTGCGGATCTGGATGTCGTCATACGCTGTCCCCAGAGCGCGGTGGGCTTCCAACAGTTTCTCCTGATAGTCCTCCGGAATGTGAAAGGCCGCCAGGTACTTCCCCAGTTGTTCCTCGTAGCCGTCCAGGCGAGCGCTCTTTTCACGACACTGGCCATTCTTGATTCGGGTATTGCATACTAGCCGTGTGAGGCCCCGCGAGCGGAACGAACGAAACGTCGCCCCGCAAGTGGCGCAACGAGCCACACCGGACAGTGACGAGAGTCTGGCATCTGCTCTCGTAGTCCGAGCCGGGTGGTTCCGATTGAGTTCACGGCCCCGCTGTGCTGCTTCGAACACCTCAATCGGGACCAGCGCGTCATGCTTGGCCTTGATGTAACCTTTTTTTGCCGTTGGAGAGTTCGCCGATGTAGAAGCGGTTCTGAAGTATGCCTTTGACGGTGTCCTTGCTGAACAACCGGTTGCCCTGGTTGCCAGCCGTGCGGTAGTCGGCGGCGTTCAGGGCCATCGCAATCTCCCGGTCGCTCTTGCCCTCAGCCGCCAAGCGGAACGCCATGGCGAGACCGGGGTACGTGTCCGGATGAGCCGCAGGAAGCCCATCCTCGCCCTTCATCACCCCGAAGGGCAAGAGCCCACAATACAGACCCTGAGCCCTGCGCTCGGCCCAGCCCTTCTTGGTCTCCTGACTTAGGTTGTCCGAGTAGAACTGCGAGAACGCGCCCACCATCGCCAAGAAGACCTGCCCCGTCGGCGTCCATGACGTAGATCTCGGGGTTGCCGTCGCGGTTCGACCAAAAGGCGATCTTGGAGCCGTCCGGTGACCAGAAGGCGGTCCTTGCACCGTTGGGTGACCAGTTGGTGGACAGGTAGTCATCCGCTGGGTTCTTGATGAGGTTGGTCTGGTGCGAGCCGTCGGCGTCCATGACGTAGATCTCGAAGTTGCCGTCACGGTTCGACCAGAAGGCGATCTTGGAGCCGTCGGGCGACCAGACCGGGTCCCCGTCATACCCCGGGCTGTAGGTGAGGTTGGTCTGGTGCGAGCCGTCGGGCGACCAGGCGGGAAAGTAGTCACGTGCCGGGTTGTGGGTCAGCCTGGTCTGGGCGCTGCCGTCTGCATTCATCACGTATATCTCGCCGTTGCCGTCGCGATAGGAAGTGAAAGCGATGCGCCCTCGTAACGTCGGTGTGGGTGTGGGCGTCGGCGTCGGTGTTGCTGTCGGTGCCGGTGTGGGGCTGGGTGCTGTCGCGGTTGGGCTGAGCGTGGGTGTCAGTGGCGGCGGGCTCGGTGTTGACGACTGCGGAGTGGCCGTTGCCTGAGGCGTCCCAGTGGGCCCTCGCGTCGCCGTTGCTGCGGGTGTCCTGGTGGCTGTCTGGGCGGTCGTTCGCGTTGCCGCCGCAGTCCAGTCTTCAACCTGTTCCTGCTGTGCTACGCAGGCAACTCCCAGCGTCAGCGTGAACAACAGAAGCAGCGGAGTGGCCAACCACCTCATCGCACACTTCCGATGCACACCGTCGGTTGTGGCTTTGGCCTGCCGCGTCGTGGTTCGCGCAGGCTGCCATGGTAGCGGAGATGGCTCTCGGCGGACACGCGCCAGAGTTCCTAGCGCCCGTGCTCGGGGTGGGGAGTGCCGGCCTGGGCAAACCAACTCCCCACCCCAAGCGCGTCCGGAGCCGCTATTGAAACCCAAAACGAATAGCGGCCGCCGACGTTCGGTCCAGCGACCGCTATCTGCTTTTCGCTGCTGCGGGCCTGGAAACTCGGGCACATCGCCGCCCCCACTCACACGATCAGTGCGAGCGCATCGATTCTACGCCTTGCACGGAATTTGTCAATGCTCTCACGATGGGGAACTTAGTGTGCGGTCATTTTGGAGGAGAGAGGGGCGCAACCTGCCCACCGGTGAGGCGAGGAACCAGAGAACTAGCTTTCCCACACCACCTCGTACACCCGCTGGCGGCCCTTGATGCCCTTGAGCTGCTTGCGGCCGGCGTCGCGGAACTCCACCCCGGCTAGCGAGCCACCGACGGTGCGCACCACCTCCGACACCAGGATCTGCCCACCCTGAGCTCTATCGGCGATGCGGGCGGCCAGGGTGACGGCCGTGCCAAAGTAGTCCCCCGTCTCCTCGATGGACTCGCCGGTGTTGAGGCCGATGCGCACGCGTAGGGGCGCAAGGCCTTGCGCCCCTACGCCGGCATCCCAGGCGGCGAAGGCCTTCTGGATGGCCACGGCGCAGGAGAGGGCCCTGGCGGCGCTGGCGAAGGCGACCATGAAGCCGTC
>CAYGYF010000118.1:0-5191 GCA_964354065.1 uncultured Dehalococcoidia bacterium
TGGCCACGCGCCTGCACGCAAAAGGTGCAGGCGATGGACTTAGCGCCGCGCTCCACCAGCTTGGCGAAACGGTCCTTGGGCAGGGTGGGCAGCTCGGGGAAGGTCTGGTGACGGTTGGGGTTGTAGATGGCGTCCAGATAGAAGAACATCTCCACCTCGTGTCCCTTGTCCAGGGCCGCGTCGGCGATGTTGACCGCCGTTTCCCAGTTCTCGAACTGGAAGGGTCCGGCCGTCAATAGGATCCCTAGCTTCGCCATTGTGAACTTCCCTCCTTTCAACTGACGCGGGCTTGTCAAGACCCTATAGGATAAGATTTGCGTGGGGGCTTGGTCAAACTTGAGACAGTGAATATCGAACCAGTCGCCCGTGGAAGCTAGGAGCGGCCACCTGTACACCGATGCGGGAGGGAATTACAGAACTAGCCTTCCCACCGCACCTCGAGCAGGCGCACCGGGTCCTCGAATCCCCGCAGGGCTACGCCGCCACGGTCGGCGAACAGGAATCCTTTGCCCGCCGCAAGCTCTCTGACGACGTTGGCCACCAGGATCTCCCCACCCGCCGCCTGCACCGCGATGCGCGCCGCCATGATCACCGCCGTCCCGAACAGGTCGCCCTCCTCCGCTATCGGCTCGCCGGCGTTCAGCCCGATGCGCACGCGTATGGGAGTCTCCGCCGAGTCATTGTGCTCGGCGAAGGCGCGCTGGATGCCGATGGCGCACTGGAGGGCGCGGCGGGCGCTGGAGAAGGCGATCATGAAGCCGTCCCCCTGCGACTTTACCACGAAGCCGCCGTGGGCCGTCACCTGCTCGCGGACCATGGCGTTGTGGGTGCGCAGGACCTCCAGCCAGCGCTGGTCGCCCAGGCGCTCGGTCAGAGCGGTGGAGCCCTCGATGTCGGTGAACAGGATCGTCAGGGTGGCGTCGGGGGCACCCCGGAGGCGAGCGATGTCGAACCCGCCGCCGGCCTGTCCAGGGGCATCAACGAGGTCCGGCCTAGGGTTCGCCTCAGGCCGATAGAATATCTCGACATTGGGTAGGGGGATGCTGGTCTCTGTCCTCTCCCAGTAGGTGATCGCCCGCTCGTGAGCCAGCGCCAGGGACGGAGTGTCGCATGGCTGCGACAGCGCAGCGGCTGTGGCGGGCAGATGCCACTGATTGGCTGCACGGCAGCGACGTGGGCAACATGCCTGGCACGTCTGGCATGGGGCCAGAGGCTCAAGCGGTTCGGCATCGATGATTGCGGTGTCTGGCTCTTCGCTCGTCAGAAGACCGAGTCTCGGCGCGAGGGTCAGGTCTTGCATTGGTCGCCTCCTTGTCTGGAGAGCTCTCATTGCCACTCGTCATTACCAGACGGAAGGCGGGCGATAATCTTGCGGATGATCCGGAAAATGCTGAGCAGAGCGAATAATCTGCTGCTGCTCAGGATAAACTCCGCGAAGAATCCCAGCGAGGCAGCGTTGTCAAGAGCTTGGGCTAAGACCGACCGCGGGCTCAGGACTGCTTGCGCCAGCTCCCCACCGCGCCGCTGCTAGCTAGGGTCTGAGGGCGACGTACAGGATGCAGACCACGGGGGCGCACCCGTCGTTGACCAACGTGTCGCCGTCGTTGTCGATGGTGTCCTCGCACTGGCTCCCGGTCTCGCCGGGGGTAGAGCCTGGCTCCTCGCGCCGGACGTAGCAGCCGGTCCCGGCTTCCCGAAGGTCCGACCGCAGGATGATCGCGCCGTGCAGCGCCGAGGTGACCCATTGCGTACACAGCTCCTGAGCCGATGTCCAGAGGAAGCCCGGAATCCATAGCTCGCCGGGCGTGTACGGGCTTACATAGCCGGCATCTTCCACTCTCTTGCGGATCTCCGGCCATATCTCTTCGTAGGAGCGGCCATGGTGGGGATCGCACTGGGGGCAGGTAAGGGCGAGATACTCTGAGTAGTCCTGCGCTGCTCGAGTTAGGGCATTATCCTCAAGAAGTGCGTCTAAACCATTGCTGGCCCGCGCCTGGTTCACTGCCTGCAAGAGGGTCTCCGCCAGGGCCCGGTCCTGGCCACCTTCTGGTAGCGGGGTCACCGGGGGACCACCCGGCTCGCAGCTCACGATGGGCGCTGCCGGGGTGGCCGTTGGGGTCGGCGGCTGTGGGGTGGGAGTCTCAGAAGGAGGCGGACTGGGCGTCGGCGTAGGCGGCGGCGTTGCGGTAGGCGGAATGGGCGTCGGACTGGGCGTCGGCGTAGGCGGCGGCGTTGCGGTAGGCGGAATGGGCGTTGGGCTGGGCGCTGGCGTGGGCGTCGCCGTGGGTGTAGGGGTCGATGTAGGAGTCGGGGTGGCCGTCGCAGTGGGTGTGGGCGTCGCCGTCGCAGTGGGCGTGGGTGTGGGTGTGGGCGTGGGCACCACGGGCTGCGCTGGAGCACCGGAGAAGAACAGATAGGACAGGATTCCCGCCGTAATCACCAGGCCAACGATGGGGCCGCCAAGCCACCAGGGCCGGAAGAGCGACCGACCAGCCTCGAGCCCGAATCGGATGAGGCTAAGCTCCCCCTGGACGGCTGCCGCCAGTTCCGCAGGGCCGGCGGTGCAGAGATCGCAGACGGCGAAGTGCTCCTGGATGGCCAGCCAGTCCGTGTCGCTGATGACAGCAGCCGGGTCACCCAACAGAGCGGCTACAGCATTATGATCCATCTGCCTGCGTCCTCGATACTAGCGAAAGCCTCGCTCTTTCAAGTTCTGCCCCAGGGTTCTGAGCGCCCTCGACTTCCAGACAGACACGGTAGCCGTCGTCACTTCGGCACCCTTCATCCTCGACAGGTCTGCCGCGATCTCAGGGACCGTTTGGTCATGCCAGAAAAAGCGGAAGACCGTCGCCCGCTGGTCGCTGCTGAGCTTGCCGATACGGCACTTCCGGGCGAACTCCTCCCGCACACTAACCGCATCGGCAACCTTCTCCTCTGCTTCTTCCCCACCCACCAGCTCCACATCGGGGCTGACCTCCTCGGGCCGCAGTTGCCTCAACTGGTCCAGCAAGGCGTTCTCCACGATCCGCGTCGCCCAACCCCAGAATAGCTCTCGGTCGCGGCAGGACGCGATGCTCTGCCGGATGCTGGTTAGAGCCGCTGCCGCCGCATCGGCCGCGAGCTGCTCCAGTTCGGCCGTGGCGAGCCTGGGCATCCGCATGAGGCCCTTGGACTTGGCCATTCTCATCGCAACCCTGAACAGATAGCCACGGTAGGTGACGGCGAGAGAGCTGTCCTCCTCGCTCCACACAGGCTCGAAGAGTTCGCGCAGGGCGCGGTCGTGCCCATCACTCGCAGGGTCCGCTAGCGCATCGTAGAGATCGGCGAAATGGGCGATGCAGCAGTAGCGCTCGATGGTCGAGGCGTCGGCCTTCTTCAACCTGGGCTCGGCCGTCTCTACCGAGATTCGACTGGCGACGGCTCGGCTCAGTTCGTCCGCCGACGGCACGAACCACTGATACTCGCCCGCCAGACGGTGAACGGCCTTCGTGCACAGCTCGAGCACGGTAACTTCAGGCGCGACTACGCTCATCTAGCGACCTCCGCCCTCTCGGCAAGCCGGGCATCTGTAGCCCAGCGATCTCGGTCCCTCTTCAATCAACTGACGCGGGCCAGCCAATAATATTGCACTCGCGGAGAGATAGGCCCCCGATGCCGCTGTACGGGATGATTTTACATCGGGGCCTTGCAAGCCGACAAAAGTCGTTGACGTTGACTGGAGGCAGCGCTATCTTCGGCTAATGGGACGGTGATGGTGCACCGGGAGCGGCCACCCATCCCTCACCGAACGGACCCGGCACAGCCGTCCTCAGGGGGTGACCGATGGCAGAGCACGAGGAACGGCTGAAGAGGGCCGGCCGGCTGATGGAGGAAGCGGGCGTCGACGTGCTCCTCCTCACCAAGCCGGCCAACATGTTCTACCTCACGGGCGATGGGCGTCTATGCGCCTATGCCATGATCACCCAGGACGGGAAGGTCGCCCTGGGCGTGCCTTCCACCGACGTCAGCGACGTGTCCCAGCGGGCTCACTTCGACCATGTCGTCGGCTTCGAGGACGAGGTGGGCATGATTCACTCCATCGCCCACTACTTCGAGCATTTTGGCATCCGCCAGGGCGCGGTGGGGCTGGAGTACACCTTCCTCACCCAGTCCATGATGGGTATGCTCACCCATCCTCATGCCAAGCCGGAGAAGGTGGCGGTTAAGGACTGCACCCACATCATGTCCGAATTGCGCCTGGTCAAGGATAGCGAGGAGATCGAACGCATCCGAGCAGCAGCGAAGGTGGCTGAGGCAGGCATGAGGGCAGCGGTGGAAGCGATCAAGCCAGACATAACCGAAAGCCAGGTAGCCGCCGAGGCTGAGTATGCCATGCGACAGGCCGGTGCCGAAGAGTTCTGGCGCACCTACGTGTCGTCGGGGCCGCGCACGAACATCGCCCACGGGCTACCTACACTGCGCAAACTGCAAGCAGGCGATTTGGTGATGATTGACATTCATCCCATCGTCAACGGCTACAGTGCGGACATGTGTCGCACCGTGAGCGTGGGCAGACCGACGGCGGAGCAGCAGGCTGCCTACGACCTGTATCTGAAGGCTCAACAGGCTACGATCGCCAAGGTCAAGGCGGGGGTCGGGATGGTCGAGCTGGAGCAGACCCTGCATGGGGTGCTCAAGGAGGCGGGCCACGGCGAGCACATCTTCGGGCCGCCCATCCATGGCGTGGGCATCGAGTTCGAAGAGACGCCCTTGCCGCCGGGCCATGCCTTCTTCCACGGCGAGAAGGAGCCACCGCCGCTGGAGGCCAACGTGGTCATCTCGGTGGGTAACTGCGGGCTGTACACCGGCCCCTTCGGGGTGAGGGTGGAGGATACGGTCCTGGTAACCACAGAGGGGTGCACTCTTCTAACAACGTTCGCCCGCAGCCTCACCTAGCCCGAGCGTACAGCCGAGATGGACGGCGCACACAACCTGAAGGGCTTGCTGATGGCCCTGGGCACGTATCTCGTCGTGTTCGCCATGAAGCTGGCCTGGTGTTCCAGTCGCTGCTTTTTCAGGAGCACCCCCTTCCGCTACCTCTCGCCGGATGTTAAGCTTGACTTGACTCGGGCCGTGCCAAACTGGGACGAGAAGGTCGAGGTGGACGTGCCGGATACGGCCGACGTCCTGGTCGCCGAGCCCCGGCCCGCAT
>CAYGYF010000119.1:0-5159 GCA_964354065.1 uncultured Dehalococcoidia bacterium
CCAAGACCGCGACAGCCACGGCTCCTGCGGCCACCGCGACGGCTACGCCGGCAGCATCGCCGGCGGCAGTGCCCCCGACGGGGATGGGGTCGGGCAGCCAGGGCGGCTCCTCGGCCGGCATCTACGCCCTGCTGGCGATGGGCGGCCTGATGGCCCTGGTGGGCGCCGGTGCGCTCTCCTGGCGCTGGCGCACCCGCCGCAACTAGTCGGCCAACCGAACTCGATACATAGAGCACAGCCGTCCGCCTGAGGCGGATGGCTGTGCTTTGTATTAACCAGACGTCCCTAGCCCTCTCCCTGCTGCTCCAGCAGTATCTCCACCACCCGGGTAAGAGCATTGTAGGCGTAGACGAGATAGTCCCGCGGGTGGAGATCCAGCTTCTTTAGCTCCTCCTTGCGCAGGGCCACCGGATCGGCCGGCTCATCGGGGAGGGGTGCCTCCATCCCCATCACCAGCTCGTACAGCTCGCCGTCCGGGCAGACCACCACGCAGCCGCGGTCGGCGTGGGCGGCGGCATCGGGCTCGGCCTCGATGGCGTAGGTGAAGAAGGCCCCCGGAAAGGGCGGGAAGGGGTCCAGGCGGCTCACCGCCTCCCGCAGCAGCTCCCGCAGGCGCTGGGCCGCTCGCTCGACGACGGCGTCGGCCTCGGCCTTGTGGGCTAGGGGGTCGAAATCTTGCCGGGCCATCGCTGAAGCCCTCGGCTTTCCCCTGGAGTTGGCAATTTTTGACAGATGTGGTAGAATCTAGTTTGCAAACGGTCTAAATTAAGCGAACCTGCTCGCCAGCGGGCACGCCGGGCCGAAGCCTAATATAGCAGCTTCTCCGCCCCGAGCAAACCAAGGCCATATGCAGACCACCCGCCAGAAGATCCTGGAGCACTTGCAGCGGCATGGCCACGCCACCGTCTTTGAGCTAGGCCAGCATCTTGACCTCACCTCTACCGGCATCCGCCAGCATCTGACGGTGCTGGAGCGCGACGGCCTGGTGCAGGCGCGGCAGGAGCGGGGCTGGGTGGGCCGCCCCGCCTTCGTCTACACCCTCACCGACAAGGCGGAGGCCCTCTTCGCCCACAGCTATGACGAGCTGGCCAACACCCTCCTGGAGGAGATCCGGGCCAGCGAGGGGAGGGATCGCCTCTACCAGCTCCTGCACCGGGTGGCCGAGCGGATGGTCGAGCCCTTCTGGGAGCGGGTGCAGGGCAAGAGCCTGGCCGATCGGGTCAGGGAGACGGCCCTGATCATGCAGGAGCAGGGCTGCCTGGTGGAGTGGGAGCAGAAGGACGGCGAGTTGTTCCTGAACGAATACACCTGCCCCTTCACCAAGGTGGCCAAGCACGACAGTGCGGTCTGCGCCCTCCACGTCGACTTCGTGCGCCTGCTCACCGGCGCCGATACCCGCCTGGTGCAGAGCCTGCTGCGGGGCCAGCGCGCCTGCACCTATCGCATCCGTCCCCTCGCCAGCGAGCAAGCGGCCGCCTCCTAGCGCAGCCTCTCAGCCTGCCCCTCGGCGACGGTGCTATAATCCTGGCGAGACAATGGTTGCCGAGATTTGGGTCGGCCAGTTCAGCATCGTCGGCGGCGAGGCCCGCGAGCAAGGGCCTTGGGTGGGCATGTTCCCCCCCACCAGTCGGGGCGTCGGCTCCGACCTCTACGTCCTGGTAGAGCCGGCTGTTCTGGGCAGCGAGAACTTCTGTCAGCCCCTGGTGGCGGTCATCGGCCGTCTCTTCCGCCAGCAGAGGTTGTCCCTCACGGGCGCCCTCCTGGCCTCACTACGGGCGGCCCACAATCACCTGCGAGACTGGAACGAGAAGAGCCTGCGGGAGCACCGGGTGGGCGCCGGCGCCAGTTGCCTGGCCCTGCGCGGGGCCGAGGCCTATCTGGCCCAGGCCGGGCCGGCCCTGGCCTACTGCCGTCAGCAGGGCCAGCTCCTCGTGCTCTCCCCCCAGGAGGCGGAGGCGGCCGAGCCCATCGGCATCGCCCAGGAGTTCTACCCCACCTTCAGTTGTTATCAGGTGGCCGCCGGAGATGTTCTCCTTCTGGCCACCAGCTCCCTGGCCTCCATCGCCGATGAGGAGGCGATGGCTGCCCTCCTCGCTCGCGAGCCGCGAGATATCCTCCCCGAGCTCTATCTTTGCGTGCGGCACCTGCCCGACTTCGCTGCCCTCCTCATCGCCTTTCTGCCCGTCTCCCAGCCATGAAGATCCTGGGTATCGAGACCTCCTGCGACGAGACAGCCGCCGCCGTGGTGGAGGACGGCCGGCGCATTCTGGCCAGCATCGTGGCCTCCCAGGTCGACCTCCACGCTCGCTACGGCGGCATCGTGCCCGAGGTGGCCTCGCGCAAGCACCTGGAGAACATCATCCCGGTGGTGGAGGCCGCCCTGGACGCCTCTCACTGCACCCTGAGCGACCTTGACGCCCTGGCCGTGACCTACGGCCCCGGCCTGGCTGGCTCGCTCCTGGTAGGGCTGAACGTTGCCAAGGCCCTGGCCATGGTTCGCTCCCTGCCCCTGGTCGGCGTCAACCACCTGGAGGGGCACATCTACGCCAACTGGCTAGTGGAGGGCGAGGAGCCATCCCTTCCCGCCCTCTGCCTGGTCGTCTCCGGCGGCCACACCGACCTGGTGATCATGGAGGGCCACGGCCGCTACCGCTGTCTGGGCCACACCCTGGACGATGCCGCCGGCGAGGCTTTCGACAAGGTGGCGCGCCTGCTGGGCTTGGGCTTCCCCGGCGGCCCGACCATCGAGCGGGTGGCCTCCGCCGCGCCGGCCCTCCGGCTGCCGCGGGCCCGCGTGGCCGGCGCCTACGACTTCAGCTTCAGCGGCCTCAAAACGGCCGTCCTCCGCCTGGTGCAGGGGGAGGGCGATGTACCGCCGGTCGCCGAGACGGCGGCCGCCTTCCAGGAGGCGGTGGTGGATGCTCTAGTGACCAAGACCGTCCGAGCCGCCCAGGAGAATCAAGCCGCGGAGATCCTTCTGGCCGGGGGCGTAGCGGCCAACAGCCGCCTGCGCCAGTCCCTGGCTCAGCGCTCGCCCTTGCCCCTGCGGGTGCCGCCCCTCTCCCTGTGCACCGACAATGCAGCGATGGTGGCGTCCTGCGCCTACTATCGCCTGCGCGCCGGCCACCAGGATGGCCTGGACCTGGACGTCCAGCCCGGCCTGCGCATCGGCTGAAGGGGACGGGGCCTTCTTCCCTCTTCCCTCTTCCCTCTTCCCTCTTCCCTCTTCCCTCTATGAGAGGGGGCACTGCCCGCAGCCGCCCTGACGGCAGTAGCGGTGGAAGAGGTAGAGCATCCCCTGCTGGCGACGGGCCCGCCCAGGGCGGGGGCCGAGGGCCGCACACAGCGTCCTCAGGATGCCGTAGGAAGAGAGCCGGGGATGACGCTGGTAGAGGGCCAGGGCCGCCCGCGCCAGGGGCCCGTCTCCCTGCCTCTCGGCCCAGGCCAGGGCCAGAGGCAGGACTACATTCACCACCATTTCCCCCGCTCGCTCAGGGCCGATGAGGGCTTGGCCCTTCTCCTGGACCTGAAGCCCTCGCAGCAAAGGTGTCGGATCACCTTCGACAGACCGCACCAGCGCCAGCAGGCCCGCCAGCAGCCCTCCCTCGGCGAAGCGTTCGGCTAGATGAGCTAGGCCGGCCAAGCGGCGCTGGGGGTGGTTGGCTGGACGCAGGCTGCTCGCCTGCCAGGGCAGGCCCTCGGCCGCGTCCGCCAGTCGCCGCCTGATCGTGACAGCCCTCCCCGACGGCGGCGCCCCCCTTATCGTCCGCTGGAGCTCCCGCCAGGGCAGGGCCCGCGCCAGCCGACGAAAGGGCTCGCGGTTCTGGCTGTAGCCCAGGGCTTCCAGGAGGCCCTGGTAGAGGACCTCCTCGGCGTCTTCCTCAGCCAGGGCAGCACGGAAGGCCACGGCCTTCTCCTGGAGGCGGCGGTCGCCGGCCCCGTCCAGGGTAGCAGCGATGGCCTCGGCACTCAGCCGCTGGCTGGCGGTGCGGCAGGGCTCCTGCCACAGGGCGGGCTGGCAGAGCCAGTGGGACAGCTCCTCCGCCCGCTGGGCGACCCAGGGAGCCAGGGCCACTACCGGCGCTCGCCGGCCCGAGGCCAGGAGGGTGTCGCCGCCGTCATCCCAGAAGACGACGTGGAGGGCGACGTTGTCGTAGGCGGGGTCCAGGTGGTGGCCGTGCTGGCGGAAAGCGCTGGCCAGCACATGCAGCTCCACATCCCCCCGCAGCTCCTGGCCGGACGCCGTGGCGATGACGGCATCGCGGAAGTCCGGGCCGGGGCCACCGGCGCAGGGGCGGCCGCGGAAGACGACCCGCAGGGGCAAGCCGTCGCGGCCGACCAGGGCCTGGGGCGGAAAGCGCTGCCCCTCCCACAGTCGCACCAGGTCGGCTTCCGAGAGGGGCACCGTGGCAGACGATGGGGCAGTCCCGCCGTAGGCGGGGGCTGACCTCTCCCTGAGAACCGCCAGACTCATCAGGTGTTCTCCTCCTCCCCCTCGGCCCTCGACACTTGACCCGCCTCGTAGGGGAATCCCGCCCGCTCGGCGACCAGGGTGAGGAGGCGGGCCGAGGTGCCCCGCGGCCGGTACTGGCCCGTCTCCCACTCACTAATCGTCTGCTGGCGGGTGCCCAGCTCCTCGGCCATCTGCTCCTGGGTCAGGCCCAGGTAGTGGCGCAGGGCCTTCACCTGATAGGCGTTCCAGGCTGGACCGCGCTTTGCCGACCTTAGCTCTCTCCCCATCACCCGGATCTTACACGTTTCCGTGTATGCGGTCAAGGCCTGAAGCGGCGAATTGGAGAATAGGCATGATAGAAGAGATACCAGGATGTAGAGCGAGATATGTGGACTAAAATAGAGCAAAGAGCGAACAAATTTTGTTCAATGCTTCTGTTGGTTGCTGGTTTCCCTTGCCCGCAGCGAGGCGATGGGCTAAGATGCGGTTAAGAATTTAGCACTCTTCTCAGGAGAGTGCTAAATTCTCTGTCCTGAGCACTTGATGAGGAGGGACACTGATGGCGACCAAGACAGCCCCCAAGACGGCCCCCAAGACGGCCACTAAGGCGAAGATCGTTCCCTACGGCGACCGGGTTGTGGTCAAGCAGATCAAGCAGGAGGAGGTGCGGGCCAGCGGCATCGTCATCCCCGACACCGCCAAGGAG
>CAYGYF010000120.1:0-5153 GCA_964354065.1 uncultured Dehalococcoidia bacterium
GACGAGGTCGGCCCCGGCGGCGATGCTCTGCTGCACCGTGGGCTCGGCGGCCAGACCGAACTGGCTGGTATCGAGGAGGCAGCCGCTGCCCAGGTCGTCCAGGAGGAGGAGGCCGTGCTCGTGGGCCAGGCGGGCCATGTCTTCCAGCGGCGTCGACTCCACGAAGCCGATAATGCGGAAGTTGCTGGTGTGGATGCGCATCAGGGCGGCCGTGTTGTCGCCGATGGCCTCCTGATAGTCGCGCAGGTAGGTGCGATTGGTGGTGCCCACCTCCACCAGGCGAGCGCCGCTCTGGTGCATGACCTCGGGGATGCGGAAGCCACCGCCGATCTCCACCGCCTGCCCGCGGGAGATGATCACCTCTCGCTCCTGGCACAAGGCGGTGAGGGCTAGAAGGACGGCGGCGGCGTTGTTGTTGACCGCCAGGGCGGCCTCGGCGCCGGTGATGCGGCAGAGCAGCGCCTCCAGGTGAGCGTGGCGAGAACCGCGCTCCCCCTCCTCGAGGTCGAACTCCAGGTTGCTGTAGCTGCGTGATGCTGCCTTCATGGCCGCCAGCGCCTCCTGCGACAGGGGGGCCCGTCCCAGGTTGGTGTGGATGATGACGCCGGTGGCGTTGATCAGTGGCTGCAGGGTGGGCTGGAGGAGGATCTCGGCGCGGGCCAGCACCGACTCGATCAGCACCTCTGTGGGTGGGCAGTCCCGGCCGGCGGCGATGGCTTGCCGCGCCTCCTCGAGCTGCTGACGCACCAGCGCCGTCACAGTGTCAGGGGGCATCTGCGCCGTCAGGGGGCGAATGCCCTCGTGGGCGAGGAGGCGGTCGACGCTGGGCAGGGCGCGATAGGGGCTAGTCATGGCTGGCCTGGTCCTGCAAGATGACACTATACTATATTTTAGCAATTGATATCTTAGCATATGAGCAGATTGTGATTTTTTTCTCTTGACCGTCGCCTGTTCCTCTCGTAAGATAGGCTCAGTCTTTAGATGGGTTCAGTCTTTGCTGGGAGGATTGTTTATGAACCTGCGTATCCCCGGTCCGACACCAGTTTCGCCCGAGGTGTTGCAGGCGGGCGCCCGTCCGATGATGGATCATCGAGGGCGGAAGTTCGCCCCCATCGTCGAGCGCATAACCGCTCGCCTCAAGGAGTTCTTCCAAACGGAGAACGACGTCTTGTTGCTGACCACCTCCGGCACCGGCGGCCTGGAGGCGGCGGTGGTGAACACCCTCTCCCCCGGCGACCGCGTGCTGGCCATCTCCATCGGTGCCTTCGGCGACCGCTTCATCAATATCGCCGAGGCATATGGAGTCGACGTGACCCGCCTGAACGTCGAGTGGGGGAAGGCCGTCGACCCCGAAGATGTGCGGCGGGCCCTGGCCGCCGACGCCAGCATCAAGGCTGTCCTGGTGACCCATAACGAGACGTCGACTGGCGTCACCAACCCCGTGGAGGAGGTCGCCCGCGTAGTGCGGGAGTTCGACAAGCTCCTGCTGGTCGATGCCGTGAGCAGCCTGGGCTCCATCCCCCTGTACACCGACGACTGGGGGCTGGACTTCGTGGTCACCGGCTCTCAAAAGGGGTGGATGGCGCCGCCCGGCTTCGCCATGGTCTCGGTGAGCCCGCGAGGGTGGGAGGCCTACGCCCAGGCCAAGATACCCCGCTTCTACTTGGATGTCGGCAAGGCCAGGGACTTCGTGGGCCGCGGCCAGACGCCCTGGACGCCGGCTGTCTCGGTGGCCTATAGCCTGGACATGGCTCTGGAGATCATGGCGCGCGAGGGGATGGAGAACATCTTCGCCCGCCACAGGCGCATCGGCCAGATGGTGCGCGATGGCATCAAGGCCCTGGGCCTGGAGCTGTTCGCCGACGAGCGCTTCGCCTCCAATACAGTCACTGCGATCAAGGCGCCCGAGGGCGTCGAAGTGAAGGCCCTGCGCAACCTGCTGGAGGACGAGTACGACCTGGTCATAGCCGGTGGCCAGGGCCAGCTTGCGGGCAAGGTCTTCCGCATCGGCCACCTGGGTCTGGTGTCGGAGGACGACATCCGCGCCGCTCTCGACGCCCTGAGCAAGGCTTTGCCGCGGGTGGGATACGCCGTGCCCGCCCAGCGCTCCGGTAGCGGAGGCTAGTGATGACTGCCAAGATTCTCGTCTGTGACCCCGTAGCCGAGGACGGCATCAAGGTGCTGCAGGAGTTCGGCGCCCAGGTCGATGTGCGCCTGGGCCTGCCGCCTGAGGAGCTGCTCTCCGCCATTGGCGAATACGACGCGGTCGTCGTCCGCAGCGAGACGAAGATAACGGCGGAGGCGATCGAGGCCGGCCGTAGGCTGCAGATCATCGGGCGAGCGGGTATCGGCGTGGACAACATCAACGTCGAGGCCGCGTCTCAGCGGGGCATCCTGGTGGTGAACGCCCCCACTGGCAACACCATCTCGGCGGCCGAGCATGCCATCGCCCTGATGCTGGCCCTGGCCCGCAACATCCCCCAGGCCAACGCCTCGCTGAAGGGGGGCGAGTGGGACCGCAAGCGCTTCATGGGGGTGGAGGTGCGGGGCAAGACGCTGGGCATCATCGGCCTGGGGCAGGTGGGCTCGGAGGTGGCCCGCCGCGGGCGGGGCCTGGAGATGCGGGTTATCGGCTACGACCCCTACGTGCCGGAAGAGCGCAGCCGCGTTCTGGGAATAGAGATGATGTCTCTGGATGACCTGCTGCGCCAGTCGGACTTCGTGACCGTCCACACCACCCTCAACGATAGCACCCGCGGCCTCATCGGCGCCGAGCAGCTAGCCATGATGAAGCCCACCGCTCGCATCATCAACACCGCTCGCGGCGCCATTATCGACGAGGATCAGCTCTATGAGGCGCTGGAGGGAGATCGCATCGCTGGGGCCGCTGTGGATGTCTTCTCCAAGGAGCCAGCGCTGGAAAACAAGCTGCTGAAGAGCAAGCGCATTGTGGTGACCCCCCACCTAGGCGCTTCCACCACCGAGGCCCAGGAGCGGGTGTCCGTCGATGTGGCCGAGCAGATCGTTGCTCATTTCAAGGGGGAGCCCGTTCGCTATGCGGTGAACGCGCCCCTGATCCCGCCAGAGACCCTGTCCTTCCTGGCTCCCTACATGAATGTAGCGGTGAAGACGGGGCTCTTGGCGCAGCAGCTATGCGAGGGGCAGGTCGACAATATCCAGATAGAGTATGCCGGCGAGATCGGCCAGCACGACGTGACCCCTCTGAAGGCGGCGGTCATCCGTGGACTGCTGTCATCCGTCAGCGAAGAGCAGGTGAACGTCGTCAATGCCGACCTGATCGCCCAGAGGCGGGGCCTGCGCATCGTCGAGCAGAAGGGGCCATCACACGAGATCTACAGCAACCTCATCACCGTGCGCTTGACCACCAAGGCGGGCGCGACCACCGTGTCCGGCACCCTGGCCCACGACGGGCCCCATATCGTGCTGGTGAACGACTACTGGGTGGATATCCCGCCAAGCGAGGGCTATCTGCTGGTGTGCGAGAACCAGGACCGGCCGGGGATGATCGGGACTGTGGGTACGATACTGGGCAGCTTCGGCGTGAATGTCAGCTTTATGAACGTAGGCCGCCACGAGCGGCGCGGCCGCGCTCTTATGGTCTTGATGCTGGACGGGGCCCTCACGGCCGACCAGCTCAAGCAGATCCGCGAAGTCCCCGACATGTATGCCGCCCGCCTGGTACGCCTGTAACTGAAGCTCTCCCCCCCAAGAGGGGAAATGGTGGGTCTGGGGGATACCCCCAGACCTCCGGCAGAGGGGGCAGGCAGGCCCCCTTTGCATTTCCCTCAGCCGTAGGGCAGGGCCCCAGCCCTGCCCGCTCAGTCGTCCAGGCGGTTGATGACCAGCCCGGTGGCGAGCTTGGGGTAGAAGAAGGTCGATTTGCGGGGCATGCGCCGGCCGGCATCGGCCAGGGTCATGATCTGTTCCACCCGCACCGGGTTGACCAGGAAGGCGGCGGAGTAGCGCCCCGCCCGTACTTCCTGCCAGGCCTGGCCAGCGTCGTCGATGAAGGTGACGCAGCCGCCCTCCTCGATGGGCTCCGGGTCTATGCGCACGATCATCCCCAGCACGGCCAGGTCCAGCACGGCCGTGTTCAGGTCGCGCCAGGCGGCGGGGCAATCCGGACAGAGGTGGCGAACGAGGCCTTCCACATCGTCCAGGGTCAGCAGGAAGAGCCGCCGTTCGTCTGGCCCGCACAGGCCGAAGGCGGTGGCCGTCTGGTCTCGCTCGGCCATGAGGTTGAGCAGGCGTTGGAGAGCGGCCTGGTCGCTGGCGCCTTCGGTCGCCACCTCTTCTACCGAGACGTATCGCCGCAGGCGCCGGAGTACGTCGTCCTCAGACAGGGGCAGCCGGGCCAGGCGATGGATGGGCAGGACCAGCAAACCGGGGTCATCGGCGGCGATGAGGCCGAGGAGGGCGAAGTTCTCCGGCTCCTCGCCTGTCCAGGCGGTGGCTGCTGCCCGACGCTCGTCCTGGTAAGCCAGGGCGGTCTCGTAGCGATGATGGCCGTCGGCGATGTACAGGTTGAGGGGAGCGAACTGTTCCATGAGCCAGCGCTGCGCCTGCTCGTCGGCGATGGCCCACAGTGTATGCCTTTCGTCGCTCTTTTGGGCCACCGCTGTCGGGTTGTTGGTGGCTATGGCCTGGGCCAGGGCGCGGCTGACGGCGTGGTCGTGGTCGCGGTAGAGGGCGAAGACAGGGCTGAGGTTGGCGCGACAGGCCCTCAGAAGGCGGAGACGGTCCTTCTTGGGCAGGGGCATAGTGTGCTCGTGGGGGTGGATGGCTCCCTTCCCCCACTCCTCCAGCCGCACCCGCGCCAGCAGGCAGCGGCGGCTATACTGCCGGCCAGCGTGCTGGAACTCCTGGTCGTAGACGTAGAAGGACGGGCGCTCGTCGGCAGCCAGGACGCCGGCGGCCAGCCAGTCGGTCAGGGTGGAGGCCGCCCGGGTGTAGCGGTTGTCGTCCTCGCCATCGTCCTGGCGGGATTCGCCGTACTCCAGGCGGACAACGTTGTAGGGGCTGCGGGCGTGGAGGGCGCGCTGCTCCTGGGGGGAGATGATGTCGTAGGGGGGCGAGATCACCTTGCCCAGGTCGGCAATCATGCTGGGCTGATAGCGAAGGCCACGGAAGGG
>CAYGYF010000121.1:0-5106 GCA_964354065.1 uncultured Dehalococcoidia bacterium
ACTCCCATTGTGTTATTATAATTTTACGATTCCAAATTTACAAATAAATTGAACAGGGATGATTAATTTTTTAATTGGGACTTGTTCTTTTTCTCCTCCGCTCTAATACCCTTCTCTATATTCATCTCTCTTTGCAACTCCTCACTAGTCTTAATCTCCTTGAAACGATCATTCCTATCTCTGAATTTTTCAATTGTTGAATAATCAGATTTCATAATCTTAGGAGATATTTTCTGATTCATGATATACAATGCCTCTAACTTAGATGCACTCCATAAATCATTTACCAGCTTCTGAGCCTCCTTCGTATCCATTGCCTTCATATCATTTTGATATTTAGGTCTACCATCCACAAATTTGGCGTTCCATAGATATTTAAGCTTATTATCAAATCTTTGAGCTGCCATTTTTTTGAAGTCGTAGTTTTGATAAGCATCTAATAGCATATTCATACCATCTTCTCCAACCAATGCAAATATCTCTCTATCTTGATTCAACTCCTCAATATCGTATTCTGTCTTAGCTGTGATTGTCTTTAAACCTAAATCTGTTGCCCATTCATCTATAGCATCAGGCTTTAGTATTGGGTCAAGACCCATTATATACCTCGTATTTGATGCGTATATATCACCTGTAGCATACTTCCTTCCTCTCCAATCGAACTTAGGTCTATCAATAGCCCACGTAGTGTACGCTCCACCCTCGTTCATCATGTAATCAAGTAGAGTTAAAGATTCTTTCTTCACCGGAGATGTTATATCACCAATCTGCTTCGCCATACCAACAGAAGGAACAGTAGAACCTACAACTACATTAGAGAATTTCTTTTTAATGAAATTCATTCCACTTGTACTTTCAGATTTTCTACCTGCATCAACCATTTCTGCCACACCTTTTAAAATGGATTGAGATAACACAGCAGTGAAATACGCATCTCGTATAGCAATCAAGTGATCCGCAGCCCTATCGCCTACAGTTTTCTCATCAGTATCAGGATTTGCTTTTATTGCAGCTCTATAATCTGCTAATAATAACAATGCTGTTTGGAATGATGCAGTGAAATCTATTGGAATTGGCCCAACAGAACGTGCCTTATCACTAGTTGGAATCATTTGCTTTCTCACATACTGACCACCTGTTCCTTTAACGATATCAAACTTCTTTAATAATTCCTCTTCATCGTCATCATCAGCTACTAATAAATATGCTGCAAGTACCCCTAATGCTGTTATTGATATAACTTGTTTAGCAGCAAGCGTTCTCATTGCCATCTTCAACCTAATGGTTTCATCTGCTGCATTAGCTCTTGCTTTAGCAGTTGGCAATGTATGTAATTTAGTTATTGCATATTTAGCAGTTCCATATACAGGAAGCCAATCTAATGACTGTTCCGTAATGTTTGCGGCTGATGTGGCAAATGGAGCAATTGAATTGGTAAAGAACTTCGCTGATTCAGCTAATGTAGCAGCCACTTTAGGGTTTTTATGATTCCCTTCCGACATCTTGTTTATAGCCATATTTACTAGCTTCACTCCACCTGCTAATAAGTGAGTGACACCTCGTATACCAGCTTCTTTGTATGTGATTTGTGCTGCCGCAGATTCTCCTTGCTTCTTAACGTCCGAAGCTATAGTGCTTTTAGATTCAACTATTTCATATGCCCTTCTATCGAGCCTTGATTTAGTAGGAACAATCCCTCTCTTTGCATATTCTTTTCTAGCTTGCGCTAATGCATCTTCAAATGCTTCAGGAGTTATGTATAAATCTCTGTACGCTGCCTTTGCTGCTTCAGTAGATGACATCCCTTGACTTAAATATATATCTTTTATGATATTGTATTTAGCCACATTCGCTGACACTGATCCAAATATACTATCCACCCCTTCGTTAAGCCTTGCTATGTATTTAGAGGAGTTCCATATATTACGAGCCGCATTCTTTACAACACCTCCTTTACCTACTCCGGCTAAGTCAAATGCAAATTCTGCCAATCGTGGTACAATCTGCTCCTTACCCTCCATCTCAACATCTAATACTGATAGCGTCCTCCCTGCAAATCCTCGACCTACAGTCTTACCAATAGCAAATCCTTCTTTAAATCCTTGAAGAGCAAGTTTTAATGTATTCTTATCAAATCCATTTATTGCATAATCTTTCAATACACTTCCAACTAAATCACCAACAACAGTGGCATTCTTAATTGTTGTTAGCGCTCCAGATATCAATCCTTGTACGTAGTTCTGATGTAATGAAGCAACAGCATACCACACTTTCCCCTTGGAAATGAAATTCATGTAATTGGTCATTCTCTCTAATTCCTGTCTGCGCTCAAATCCTGGCTGTGCGTCAAAATATGCTTGCGATAGATTCTGTAATCTATTAAGTTGAGCAGCAGTTAAGCTTGTCGTACCTAAGTATGTACCAATAGCGCTCTGAACATTTGCCCCCGACACACCTCCATTTAAGTTAATCAGCTTGTTAATCTTATAAACGACAGATGCAGGAATAGGTCTTTTTACTGGAGGTTTATTTTGCGATGCAAGTATCTTATTTATTTCATCAACTTTCTTTTTTGCCACTCTCTGTTCGTAAACAGCATTAATCTGATCTCTCATCTTATTGGCAGCACTCTCTCCAATAATCTCCTTCACCTTTTCATAGATAGCATCCTTTGCCTCTTGCTGTGTTGCAGAATCTCCAATGATGCCACTCCAATCAACAACATCTCTACCACCAACTCTCTTAGTGTATCCAGCTGCAATCAATGCTTCCTTAATAGTTCCTTGAGCAGCCTTGCTTGTAAATGAAATTTCTGTTAATCCAAACATAGCATCGTCAAGCAATAATAACGCAGCAGGATTGTCCTTATACTTATCTGCTAACTGAGCTTGCGCTTCGTTTACAACAGCCTTGTAGTCGTCCATATTATTCAATATGTCACCAAGCAGTTCTATTGAACTCTTCTTCGCTACATCTGCTTTTTTAGATTCTATAATAGGAGATATATTAGCAAGTATCGTCTTTCTGATGCCATCAACAAATTCGTCCATTAGTGTCTTCTGCTTTGCAGATTTACCAACTAACCCTTTGCCCATTCGTTCTCCTAATGCTTTAGCTAACGACTCCTTGCGTTTCTGCCATACATTCTGATTAACACCTCCTGTGCGTTTCTTCTCCTTGTATTCGGCTTCTTTCGACCTCTCTTTCGCTTCTTTGATAGCAGCATTCTGTGCATCTCTTTTCGCTTTAGCATCAAGCTTCCTATTGTTGATTTCTTCGAAACGCTCTTGAACGATTTCTCTAAATGCATCAATAGCACGCTCGTCTGTTAATCCTAATGAGAATGCAATCTTCTCCACCACTTCATCTTCTGCTAATGATAAGTCAACACCCATTTCAGCATACGTATCAATCATCTTGGAAATAGCCTTATTGGTGGCTGCTTCCTTAGAGAACTTAGCGGCAGTATCTTTACTAAATGGTACTTCCAATTCAGTTTCAAAGTACTCATCCAAAGCTTGCTTCATATCAGCTTTCTCTTGAGGCGAGATTCGCATTCTATCAATCTTATCCTCTACCTCTGCTCTTGCGCTATCCCATGTTCTTCTGTATTCATCGAAGTTTTTAATAGCTTCCTGCAATTTCTGTAATGGCGTTGGTGTTTTATTAGCATCAAATCCTTTAGGAACTACGTCTTTAGCTACTTTAAATAACTCGTCAATAAGCATCTTTTCAACATCATCCTCCTTCACTTTCTTATCCTTCGTTCTATCTAGGATACGCTTTGCAAGTTTCTCTGATGCTGATGCTTTCTCTTTCTCTTCTTCTTCAGCAGGATTAGGAGTGGCTTTCAACACTTTAATCCTATCCTGTATCCTCTTCTTATTCGCCTTTAATTCACTTAGCTTCTTCTGTAAATCAGATGGCTCATTCATCCCCATTACATTACGTACGGATGATTTAATAGCGCCACCAATTCCTCCTGTGCCAGGTTTTTTGTTATTCTTTTTAGCTGCTCTCTCTTCTGCAATTTGCGCTTCTATTGCTGCAATATCCTCATCTATCCCTGCTAGTTCAGCTTCTAAGCCATCAATAATATCTTCATATGTCTGCTCCTCGTCTTCAAACACTTGGTCTGCTGATTCAGCAATTGCTTGCTGCTCCTGCTTCTTTCTATTGTCTTGTGCTTGTTTTGGAGTGGTGTCTTGATTCGTTTTACCATTGAATAAATCAGCAATACCTTCAGCAATCCTCTCATTCTCTTTATGAGCATCAGGGCCAAATGCACCTAAATCAATTCTGTTTTTAGTGTATTGTGCAAATGCAATAGGGCTTTGTCTGTACACCTCTTGAATAAATCTCATTGTACGTCCTGCATTCTTAGCTATCTTTTCAATAACACCTATCATTTGATATGCACTATCTCTTGCTAACTGCTTATCAAATTCATTATCAGCATCTAATTCTTGCTGGTAGTATATATCATTTAACGTACCTGCAACTAGTACTTTGAACCAATCAGGGATATCTGTGGATGACGATAATGCAATAGTTCTTAATCCTTCTTCCCCAACTTCTGGGTTAAGTAAAAGGGCTTGAATTATATCTTTTGTTTCTTTTAAGCTAACAGACTCCTCACTCCATACGATACCATCTTCTTTAGCATTCCCTTCCATTATCTTAACAACTTGCTCTCCTGAAAATGAACCTCCGGTAAGCATTCTGTTAATTACCTTAGATTGACGAACGTTTGCAGGAGCAAGTTCACCCATCATTTTAGGAATATACTTCTTTAATTCATTGTATATATCCCTTTTGAGCGTTTTATCTTTAAGATTGATGTAGTCGGGATGATTTTTCAATGCTGTTAATCCTGCATTAATGATATCAATTATCTCTCCCGACTTCTCTGCTACTATAGCTGCCGCTTCCAATGCTGCATCTACTGCTTGAGGAAGAAGTGGAAGTGAAGAATATGTTTCTCCTTTGTTCTTTAACTTAGCAGCACGCAATTTCCCAGCCCACATCTTGCCAATTTCAGTAGCCGTAACCTCTTGTTGAGGTTGCATACTCTCCACTTCTGCTGCTATCTGCGATGCTAATGAT
>CAYGYF010000122.1:0-5045 GCA_964354065.1 uncultured Dehalococcoidia bacterium
GCTCATGCTCTCCATGCCGCCGGCCACCACGATCTCGGCGTCGCCCAAGGCGACGGCCTGGGCGGCCAGGACCACCGCCTTCAGGCTGGAGCCGCACACCTTGTTCACAGTGGTGGCGGGCGCGTCCACCGGGATGCCCGCCGCCATGGCCGCCTGGCGAGCAGGCCCCTGCCCCACACCCGCCGACAAGACTATGCCCATGACCACCTCGTCCACCTGGCCCGGGGAGACGCCCGCCCGCCGCAACGCCTCGGCGATGGCGACGGCCCCCAGCTTGACCGCTGGCACCTCGACCAAGCTGCCGCCGAAGGTGCCGACGGGCGTTCGGGCTGCGCTGGCAATTACGACGTCATTCATGGCACACCTCTCTCCTAGAACCTACTATCCGAAACCTTGGCCGCCCGGCAGGCGACGGCCGTCGCCGCCCGCGGTCACTCGATCTCCTTGGCCTCCTTTTTGCCAAACCCCCGCTCACCCGATTTGAGCCAGCGACGTAGCGGAAGCCTTCAGGCTTCCACCGCATGTAATGGAGGCCTGAAGGCCTCCGCTACATCACTCCGCTCAGCGTCCCTAATCCAATAATGACCATGAGGTCTGCAGCTACGAAGCTGGGGGCACATAGGGTCGTAGCTGCAGGGCTTTAGCCCTGCCTTATGTCGAATGGCGAACCAATCTCGGCTGCCGCCGGCCTGCCCCCTAGGAGTCGGGGACGAGCACGATCTTGCCGATGACCTCGTCCGCCTCCATGGCAAGCTGCACCTGGCCCGCCTCCCGCAGGGGAAGAACCTGGGACACCGTCGGCTTGATGTGGCCGCTCTCCACCCAGCGCAAGGCCTGGAGCAGCTCGGTCTTTGTTCCCAGGTGCGAGCCCAGGAAGTTCATCTGCTTGTTCCACAGGAAGCGGATGTCGGTCACGCCCTCGAAGCCGGTGGTGGCGCCGCAGATGACCAGGGTGCCACCCCATTTGAGGCTGGTCACGCTCTGCTGCCAGGTGGCCTGGCCCACGTGCTCGAAGACGACGTCCACGCCGCGGCGATTGGTGATCTTCCTCACCTCTTCGATGACGTCTTGCTTGTTGCGGTTGATCAGGTGCTCGGCCCCCAGCCTGCGGCAGACCTCTAGCTTCTCGTCACTGCTGGCCACGGCTATGGGATTGGCGCCGAAGACGCGGCAGATCTGAATGGCGACGCTGCCCAGGCCGCCGCCGGCACCCCACACCAGCACGAACTGGCCGGGCTGGATGTGGGCTCGGCTCACCAGCATCCGCCAGGCAGTCTCCAGTACCAGGGGCAGGGACGCCGCCTCCTCCCAGGTCAACCCCTTAGGCTTGGGGATGACGTTGTAGGCGGGCATCCTGACGTACTCGGCGTGGCCGCCGTCCAGGGGCCCCGTCTGGAAGCCCCAGATCTTGAACTGGCGGCAGAACATCTCCTGACCAGCGGCGCAGAAATCGCACATTCGGCAGCTCAGGCCGGGATGAGTGATCACCTCATCGCCGGGCTGGACATTGGCCACCTCGCTGCCCACCTCCACCACCTCGCCGGCCACATCGCTGCCGGAGATGTGGGGGAGGATGATGGACATGCCGGGCAGGCCGCGGCGGGCCCAGATGTCGTTGTAGTTGCAGGAGGAGGCCCTTACCTTGATGAGAACGTCGTTGGGCCCGACCGTGGGGTCAGGAACGTCCTTGTACTGAAGGACGTCCACGCCGCCGTGCTCTTCGAACACCACTGCCTTCATCGAACCATTCTCCTTCTAGAGCGGCAATGACGGCCCAATGGCTCTACCAGCTAGTATTCGTAGCTTCAAGTGCCAAAAATCGGCATGCTCTGTGGCCTGGAATATAATCGATGTGCGTTGCCTGCGCAAGCGTTGGTGACCCCCAGCGACCGCTCCTGGCTATGCTAAGATAGGCTATCACCACCTCTGGGGGCTTGCCTACGAGCAGCCTCAGAAGGAGCAGAGAACCTAGAAGCAAGCGCCGAGGAGTCCGGATGTGGGCGCACGGCCCACGTCTAGGCGATGTGTCAGCCCTCTTCCCCTTCCCAGCCCACATCCACCCGATCGCCAGAGACGATGACCGGCACCGTCACAGCGAGGGCCGCCGCCTCCTTCCACCAGGCGGGGTTGTCGTCCACCACCCGCTCCTCAAATTCGATGCCCCGCTGGGCGAGGCCACGCCTCGCCTTCGCGCAGGTCGGTCAGTCGCGCAAGGTGTAGAGGATAGCTTTGCTCATTCTCCGCCTCCGAGGGTGATGCCATCACGATATTTTACCACCGCGGACAGGCAGAGAAGAACCGGACAACCAGCAAACCAAGGAGGCGATGAGCTAGACCTTGATGCCCTTCCATGGGATCGCTTACGGAAAGCGAAGGCTCCAGTTGAGCGCCGGCCATTGGCAGTCCCATCAGGCCATGCTAGACTTGATCCCGTCGCTGTTCCTACCGCGGCTGCGGGAGAGCAAGGATAGCGGGAAGCGTATGCGGGAGGAAGGAAACGGTGGCTAAAGGCCACAAGTGGTACGCCGCCATCTACGACCGCGTGATGGCTCCGGATGAGGATGGAATCCTAAGGGAGATCCGCACTCACGTGGTGGGCGGAGCCAGAGGGCGCATTCTGGAGGTAGGCGTCGGCACAGGCGCCAATTTCCCTTACTACAAGCAGACGAATGCCAACGCCATCGTGGGTACGGAGCCCGACCCCTTCATGCTGGAGCGGGCCCGCCGCAAGCTGCAAGAGCTAGCCTTAAGCATCGACCTGCACCAGGCGCCCGCCGAGGAGCTGCCCTTCGAGGATTCCTCCTTCGATACGGTGATCACTACCTTCGTGCTTTGCACGGTCCAAGACCTACAGCGCTCCCTTCACGAGATTCGCCGCGTCCTTAAGCCCAGCGGCCAGTACCGCTTCTATGAGCACGTGCGCTTCGTCCATCCTCTAGCCGCTCTCATCCAGGACGTCGCGACCCCCGTCTGGCAGTGGTTCGGGGCCGGCTGCCACCCCAATCGAGACATAGGCGCTGCTATCGAACGGGCCGGCTTCCACCTAGCAGAGCTGCGCCGCCTCCGTCCGATTCCACTCCCGCCGCCCTTCTGCATCACCAGCCCCCGTATTCTGGGGGTGGCCCACCCCGCCTAGAGGGGCGCATCTTGGCCGAGGGGGCTCCTCGCTCGGTCATCCTGCCCGAGAGCCAGGTGCTCCTCGCGCCCGATACCACCGTTGCCCCCATCGGTAGACGACGTAGCCAGCCAGGGAGACCGCTCCGTAGATCAAAAAGTCGGTGAGGTAGTTCAGAAGCTCGCGGCCAGCGGCGCGCAGAAGGTTGGGCAGCTCGTCTAAGTCCTGGGTTGATGCCTCCCCGAAGAAGGGGTTCACCAGCCAGTAGTCCCAGAGCCAGTGGGAGAAGAGGAGCAGCGCCGCCAGCAACCCGTACTTGACGGCAGGCCTGAGGAACTCTTCCCGTCCCCTGATCCGATAGAAAGCGAGCGTTCCCAGAAAGACGAGGGCTCCTCCCCCGAGGGCCGCCGGCGGCGAGTGGCTCCAAGGGGCGCGGTGAAAGGCACCCGTATCGCCCTCGACGGCCAGGCCCACCAGCATATCGATGTCGGGGGAATAGGCCACAAGGGCGGTCAGGATCATCCCGCCTGGCCCCATGCCAGCCGTCTTGCCCGCCACCACACCGGGTATGATGTGGCCCAGCCAGGTGGCCATCTCGAGGCTACTGAGCGCTTCGAGAATCGACCTCGGCCAGGAAGGACAGGAGCGCCTGGTTGAACTCCTGGGGCTTCTCCAGCGCGGGCGTGTGGCCGCTGCCCTCGATGATCACTAGCTGGCTGCCGGCGATCCTGGCGTGGATGCGGCGGGAGGGCCCCAGAAAGGGCTCGTCCAGGGCGCCGCAAACGATGAGGGTGGGCACGCGAATCTGCGAAAGCTCGTCCAGCAGCGGGCGGCGGTCGCGCACGGCCTGGGCACAGTAGACGTAGGCCTCCGCCGAGGTCATCAGGAACTGCTGCCGCCACAGATCGATGAACTGAGGATTCTCGGCCGCCCACTGCTGCCCCGGTAGCGGACTCTTCATGTTCTCCTCGAACACCGCCTCCATCCCCTGACTCAGGGCGATCTGCACCAGGCGGGCGCGCTCGGCTATGTCCGTGCCCGCCGGCTGCTGGGCGGTCGTGTCCACCAGGACGAGGGCCCGCACCACCTCGGGATGACGTAGGACGAACTCCTGGGCCACCATGCCCCCCATGGAGTGGCCGGCCAGGTAGCATTCGGAGATGTCCAGCGCCTGGAGGAGGCCGTGGACGTCGGCCGCCATGAGCTCCAGGGAGTAGTCATCGGGACGGGTCGGCTTGCCGGACAGGCCGTGACCGCGCAGGTCGAGGGACACGCTGCGATACTTCCGGGTGAGCAGCGGCATCTGGAGGGTCCAGTTTCGCAGGCTGCCCGTGTACCCATGGATGAGGACTACGGGGAAACCTGCTCCCTTCTCCTTGTAGTGGATGTCGAGGCCGTTGACCGAGATGTGAGGCATGTTTGGCGCCAGTATAGCATCAGGGGATCGTTCCTGGCGAGGGTGCTCCTTATCCCTGTTGACAACTACCCGAAGGGTACCTAGAATGCTTATTAGAACCAATTAGATGTAATTGCAACTTCTTGCACAAATGACCCGTCACGCCACCATCGCCGAATCGCTCAGGGAGGAAGGCTATCGCCTCACCCCCCAGCGGATGATCATCCTGGCCATCATCTACGACAGCGAGGGCCACCTGAGCGCCGAGGAGATCCACCAGCGGGTGCGCCAGCAGTATCCCTTCGTGGACATATCCACCGTCTACCGCACCCTCAACCTGCTGAAAAAGCTGCGCTTCATCACCGAGACGGACCTGGGCGACGAGTGCGTGCGTTACGAACTGGCGGACAAGGGACGCCATCATCACCTGATCTGCCGCCAGTGCGGGGCCAGCTTCGCCCTGGAGCACGAGCTGCTGGCGCCCCTGGCGCCCCGGTTGCTGGAGAAATACGGCTTCGCCGCCGACCTCGATCA